>JANQHP010000019.1 GCA_028282625.1 Rickettsiales bacterium
CCGGCAAATACGGCGGCGATGGTTGCTTCACCCTGCCACCCAAGATGGTGCAAGCCATATAGCACGGCGGCGGTGAGGAGGGCTACGGTGCCATAAAACCCGCTGCTAAAGAGGGCGGGCACATCATTAACCAAGACATCACGGATGATGCCACCACCTGCAGCGGTAATGAAGGAGAGCGCCATGACACCAAAAATATGCAGCCCCACTTCGATGCCTACCAAGGCCCCGGTGATCGAAAAAGCGACCAGGCCCACCGCATCGGAGAGCACAAACAAGTGGCTTTGCTCCAAGGTCTTGCGGCGATGTAAACCAAGCATGACGGCGACGATGATCACTGCAAGGGTTAAGAAAAACGGCATGCTATCGGTTAAAACCACGGGCAAGCGGCCTACCAAGACGTCACGTACTGCGCCGCCGCCATTGGCGGTCATCATGGCGACAATAAAAATGCCCATGGCATCCAGCCCCTTGCGGACGCCCACAAGAAAGCCGCTAAGTGCAAACGCGATGCCACCAATGTGGGAGGCAAGGGTGAACATGTCCAAAGTCATCATAGGCTCTTTTAGGTGAGGGTAGAGGGTGTTTGTGCTTTCTTTATGGAATTCAGCCAAGAAGTGCAATAGTTTGTTGATTCCAGCACGCAGAACGCGTATAGAAAGCAGGTACGCTTTGCTCATGGAGTTTTCTATGTCTTTAGAATGGAACAAAATTGCTGCTGCGGTATTGCTTGCAGGTGTGGTGGCGATGTTTGCCGGCACGCTGACCAACCATTTTCTTTACCCCGCCGCCAAAGAGACCGCCCGTGGGTACCAAATTGAAGGGGCGGAAGAGGCAGGTGCTACCCAGGTGGCAGCAGAGAAGGTAGAAATTGACGTGCTGGCGTTGATCTCCACCGCCATTGCCAATGGTATGGAAGAAAGAGGACAGAAAGTGGCCAAAAAATGTATCTCCTGCCATACGTTTGAACAAGGTGGTA
The DNA here is from genome assembly GCA_028282625.1 of Rickettsiales bacterium. GTDB lineage: Bacteria > Pseudomonadota > Alphaproteobacteria > Rickettsiales > UBA8987 > JANQHP01. Next base: position 980 of record JANQHP010000019.1, read on the forward strand.
AGCATAAGGTGGGGCCTGCGCTGTGGAATATCGTGGGCAAGGATGTGGCGCCCCATGGTGATTTCAGCTATTCCAAAGCGATGGCTGGACTTGAAGGTACCTGGAATTATGAGCGGCTTTACGCTTTTCTGGATAACCCCAAAAAATATCTGAAAGGTACGAAAATGGCCTTTGCTGGACTCAAGAAGCCCGAAGATATTGCTGCGCTGATCGCCTATTTGCGTGCGCAAAGCAGCAGTCCATTTCCTGCGCCCTAGACCCTGCTATTTCGCTTCGGTGTGTTCTAGCTTTTCCAGCAAGGCTTTGGCGGCCTTGCGTTCGGCTTCTTTTTTGTTGCCTGCAGTCGCGGATGCTTTGGCGCCATCTTGCAGCGAGACTTCTACCACAAAATGCGGCGCATGGGCCGGGCCGTCTTCTTCGGCTACCCGGTAGGTTGGCAGGCCCATTTTATGCGCCTGGGCCCATTCCTGTAAGGCATTTTTGGCGCTTGTGGGTGGTTTAAGCTCTTGCTTGGCGCGCGCATGAAAATGTTGTTGCACAAAACTGCGAACAGGCTCGATGGACCCGGCGTCCAAATATAAGGCGGCAAGCACGGCTTCCATCGCATTCTCAAGCAGGGCCGCATTGGATCTGCCGCCGGATTTCTCTTCTCCCTCACCCAGGATCAGGTGCTGATCCAGGCCAATATCGCGTGCAATCTCGGCTAGCACGGCGCCACATACCAGGGCGGCTTTGCGCTTGGCCAGGTCGCCCTCCTTCTCTTTGGGAAACTCGGCATAGAGCAGCTCGGAGACCAAAAAGCCTAAGATGGCATCGCCTAAAAATTCCAGCCTTTCATAGTGCATGGTGTGGTTTTTAGAAAGCGCGCTGGGGTGGGTGAGCGCTTGCTGAAGCAGGGCAGGGTTGTTGAAGCGGTAGCCTGGAAGCGGCGTATAGACGTTGGCATCAGCGGATTGGGTCATGGCAAAACATTCTCCTATGTCACAACAGTGTCTAAAGCGATTGCAAGAAGCGTTCGCCGCGTAAGCTATACCACCAGGTCCATATTTTCCATAAGCGCTCGGTACTGGAGAATAACACGAGGTCTGCGCGACCAACCAACCGTTCGCGTGATACAAACCCCACGCCGCTTAAACGACGGCTATCGGCGGAATTATCACGGTTGTCCCCCATCAGGAAATAGTGGCCTTCGGGTACGGTATAGACTGGTGTGTCGTCATAAATATCGCCGTAGCGTGTATCCAGCGTCATGTAGGAAACGCCGTTGGGGAGTGTTTCCTGGTAGCGCCGAATGCGGCGTTTGGTGCCACGGGCATCTTCTTCAATAAAGTCGCTTAGCTGCACCCGCTCAACGGGCTTGTCGTTGATATATAAGGCACCGTTGCGCATCTGGAGCCGATCGCCGGGCAACCCAACTAAGCGCTTGATGTAGTCTTTCCGTGGGTCGGATGCGGGCCGAAAGACCACAATATCGCCGCGTGTGGGAGCGCTATACCAGACCCTTCCTTCAAAGAACGGATAGGCCAGAGGGAAGGAATAGCGGCTATAGCCATAGGCGAATTTGGAGACAAAGATATAGTCGCCGACCAACAAGGTGGGCTTCATGGAACCGGAGGGAATGTGAAAAGGGGAGTAAAAAAGACTGCGAATGAGGATAGGGACCACCAGACATAATACAATCCAGAAGCTCCAATGGTCGTAGAGTGGTTTTTTGCGTGGGGAAGCAGAATTGGACATAAATACAACTTAAAATGGTAGTATTGTGGTATAATATTGGTGATTTTATGGTGATATTAGGTCGGCAGCAGCACGTGCCCGGTCATGGTGGGAGGGATGGGAAGCCCAAGCAAGTGAAGCAAGGTGGGCGCAATATCCTGTAAGCCGCCTTCTTGCAACCGGTGGTGCTCGGCTTTAGTGGGGTCATCCTGTGGTATCAAGGCGGGTGCGACCAAGACAAACGGCACGGGGCCGGTGGTGTGCTGTGTATGCGGGTTGCCGTGTGCATCGCGCATTTGCTCGGCATTGCCGTGGTCGGCGGTTATGCAAAGCACGCCTCCTGCGTGGGTGATCGCCTCATACACGCGCTCCAGACAGGCATCGATGGTTTCCACGGCCGCGCAGGCCGCCTCAAACTGGCCGGAATGGCCGACCATATCGGTGTTGGCATAATTGACCACGATGAGGTCATAATCCTTTGACGCGATGGCCTCGACCAGATGGTCGGTCACTTTGACTGCGGACATGGCCGGTTCCAAATCATAGGTGGCAACTTTGGGGGAGGGAACCAAGATACGTGCTTCTTTGGGGAACGGTGCCTCCACGCCGCCATTGAGGAAGAACGTGACATGCGCATATTTTTCCGTTTCCGCCAGGCGAAGCTGGGCCAGACCATGTTCGGCGACCCATGATCCTAAACTGTGGTCGGTGGTTTGGCTAGGAAACAAGACGGCGTGATGGGGCGTTAAGTCTTCTGCATACTCGACCATACCGATGGCGTGTGACCATGAGGGTACGGTGGATCGAGGAAAAGCTTGAAAGTTCGGTGTGAGTAGTGCGTGCAATATCTGGCGCACACGGTCCGCACGGAAATTGGCCATGAGCAGCGCGTCGCCTTCTTCCACGCCGGTATAAGACTGGGCGATGGCAGGTGGCACAAATTCATCCCACACCTCCTCTTGGCTGAGGGCGGTGACATGCTGCACCGGATCGGTATAAGAGGGGGCACCTGATGCGTTGCCCTTGGTGATGGCGTGATAGGCTTGTTCTATACGCTCCCACCGTTGGTCGCGGTCCATCGCGAAAAAGCGCCCTGCGATGCTGGCAATTTGCGTGCGACCGGAAGAGGCATCGCATAATTTTTCCGCCTCTGCCAGGAATGTAGGCGCGGTACCGGGTGCGGTATCCCTTCCATCCAAAAAGGCGTGGAGTTTGACCGCAATGCCTTGCTCCACCAGCATCTTGGCACAGGCGAGGATGTGCCTGCTATGGGCGTGCACCCCACCATCGGAGAGCAGGCCCATGATGTGGCAAGCTTTGCCACTTTGGCGGAGCTCCTCGATCATGCGATGCATGGCCTCGTGCTGGGCCAGCGTACCTTCTTCCAATGCACGGTCAATGCGTGGCAAATGCTGGAGCTGGATCTGGCCACTACCGATGGTCATATGCCCCACCTCGGAGTTGCCCATCTGGCCTTCAGGCAGCCCTACGGCAAGACCGGATGTAGCCAGTTGTGTGTGGGGATAGCGCGCGAGCAACCTGTCCCATACCGGAGTGTGGGCAGTGGAAATGGCGTTATCGGGTGCGGGTTCGCGGCACCCCCATCCATCTAAAATACACAACACAACCGGTGCTTGATTGACCATATCACAGTGTCTACTATACGCACGCGCTATGCAAAAGCAAGCAAAGGGCATGTAGGACTTCGTAGGATAGATGTGCTGTCATTCCCGCTTAAGGCAGGAATCCAGACCACCACCTCCTTACATCCTGCCCCCTAGATTCCCGCCTTCGCGGGAATGACAGGGTTCGTGTGGCGCTGGATCCCGCGATCGGTGTCGCGGGATGACGGCGTGGGGAGAGGGGGTTAAGACCCACGCTTCATAACAAGATACGACCTTTGACTTCCTTTGACTTCAGGCAGTAGCTCGGGTACAACAGTGCATCAATTATCACACAAAGCACGACACACCCTATGCATGTATCGGACGCTCCGCCTTCCCCACCACCACTTTGTTTGATTGTGGATGACAATCCGGATAATCTGTTTATTTCCCGCAAGATCGTGGAGGATTTTGGCTACCATGTGATTGAAGCGGAAAGTGCGCGCGATGCCTGGCCGCATGTGACCAGTGGTACCTTTGATGTGTTGCTGCTGGATTGGCATATGCCGAGTGTGGATGGGATTACGTTTTTAAAGTCGATCCGCCGGCTGGAAGAAAAGCGTAATGCGGAACGGCGTGCGGTGCTGGAAGAAGAAGAGCATATGACCATTTTGATCTTTAGTGCGCTGGAGGGCAAAGAGCGTAGCGAAGAGGCGATTGCCGCAGGGGCGGATGGGTATATTTCCAAGCCGGCCAACAGGCAGCAGGTGCGCCGGGTGTTTGAAGAAAAGAATTTGCTCTAATTGACGCGAAAGAGTGTATCTCATGGCGCTTGCCTTTCCTGATATTGATCCGGTTTTGTTGAGCGTTGGGCCGCTTGAGGTACGGTGGTATGCGCTTGCGTATATTGCCGGTCTGCTTCTTGGTTGGTGGCTGATTGGTCGGCTGAATCGTACGCCGCCTTCGCCTTTTTCCCAGCGTGCTTATGACGATGTGCTGCTTTGGCTGGTGGGTGGCGTGTTAATCGGTGGCCGGTTGGGCTATGTGCTGCTCTATAACTGGCCGTATTTTTCCGTGCATCCTGAAAAGATATTGTTTGTGTGGGAAGGAGGCATGTCGTTTCATGGCGGGCTGTTGGGGGTGATTGTGGCGACATGGTGGATGTGCCGCGTGCATCGGATGTCTTTTTGGGCGGTGGCCGATCTTTTGGCGGTGGCTGCCCCTATCGGTATTTTCTTTGGGCGTATGGCCAATTTTATCAACGCTGAACTGGTGGGACGGGTTAGCGATGTGCCCTGGGCAATGGTGTTTCCAGGCTACGCGCTGCCACGTCACCCAAGCCAGCTTTATCAGGCGGCAACCGAAGGCTTGTTGCTTTTTGTGGTGCTGGCTTTGTTGGCGTTTTACAGCGCAGCGCGGCGTTACCCAGGCCTGCTTGCGGGCGTGTTTCTTTTAGGCTATGGCCTTGCGCGTATTGCCATGGAGCAGTTCCGGGAACCGGATGCGCATCTGGGGTTTGTGGCCGATCTCTTCACGCGTGGGCAGCTTTATAGCGCGCCGATGCTATTGATTGGGTTATGGTGCGTGTGGTGTGCGTGGCGCGCGCGCCGGCCTTTGGCATGAGCCTTGCTTCGATACTGGTCGCGCATATCCAAAAACACGGC
>JANQHP010000038.1 GCA_028282625.1 Rickettsiales bacterium
TCCCTAACCCTCCCCCCTCAAGGGGGAGGGTTAGGGAGGGGGTGATGTTTGTTTAAGCAGGGGCCTTAGCCCCTGCTACCCCGCCCTCGCATAAGCTTCCCCCTACGCTCGCAAGCGAGCTACGGAGGACAGGCGGCGGCGCTTCGCTCCTAGTTGCGCTAAAGCACTCCGGTTGAAGTGCCCATGCAGCCACCCCACCCCGTCATCCCGGAACACGAAACCCTGAACACCGAACACGGAGCACCCCCAGCATCCGCGCTGGACGGGCCCCACCGTTAAGGATAGAATGCCCCCCATGGACAAAGATTACACGATTGCAGAGGCAGCCCCGCACCCACTTCCGGGCACACCGCCTGCTATTCCCGAAGAGGCCGAAACGCTGCTGCACACCCTGCAAAGCTACGCGCCCGAGACCAACACCGACCTGGTGCGTCAAGCCATGCAGTTTGCCATGACCTACCATGATGGCCAAATGCGTGCCGATGGCAGGCCCTATTACTACCATCCGCTGGCCGTCGCCTCCATTTTGGCGGATATGCGCTTGGATAGCAGCACCATCATCACCGCGCTGCTGCACGATACGGTAGAAGATACCCCTGCCACGCTGGAAGATATCGAGTCCGGCTTTGGCGAGGTCACGCGCCAGCTGGTTGATGGCGTGACCAAGCTCAGCAAAATTGCGTATGAAAACAAAAACGAATTGCAGGCCGAAAATTTCCGCAAGCTGGTGGTGGCCACCTCCGAAGATATTCGGGTGCTCATTGTCAAACTGGCCGACCGGCTCCACAATATGCGCACGCTGCATTATATCGCCAAGCCGGAAAAGCGTCAGCGCATCGCCAAGGAAACCCTGGATATTTTTGCTCCGCTTGCCGAGCGAATCGGGATGCAAAAACTCAAACAGGAGCTGCAGGATATCGCCTTTCAGGAGCTGTATCCCGATGCCTACCAATCGGTGGTCGGCCGGCTGGACTATCTCCGCGCCCAGGATACCGGCATGATCGAGCGCATCGCCAAAGAGCTCACCGCGCTATGCAAGCAAGGCGGGATGCACGCTGAAGTCTATGGCCGCGAGAAAAAGCCTTATTCCATCTGGAGCAAAATGCAGCGCCAGAATATCGACTTTGAGCAGCTCTGCGACATCATCGCCTACCGGCTGATTGTAGAGAGTGAAGCCGAGTGCTACCAGGCGCTGGGCGTCATTCACAGCGCGTTTCACATGGTGCCAGACCGCTTTAAAGATTTCATCAGCACGCCCAAGGAGAACGGCTATCAATCCCTGCATACCGTGGTGATGGGGCCGGAGCGGCAGCGTATCGAGATCCAGATCCGCACCGCCCAAATGCACAAAATCGCCGAGGTGGGGGTGGCCGCCCACTGGTCCTATAAACAGCACCATGACTACACGCTTGATGGCAAGCATTACCGCTGGCTGCGCGAGCTGCTGCACATTCTCGAACATGCTTACGGCGCCGATGAAGTGATCGCAAACACGCGCATGGAGATGTACCACGACCAGGTCTTCTGCTTTACCCCACGCGGGGATTTGATCGCCCTGCCCACCAACGCCACGCCGGTGGATTTTGCCTTTGCCGTGCACTCGGAAATCGGACGCACCTGCGTGGGTGCAAAAATCAACGGGCGCATCGTGCCCCTTCGTACCCAGTTGCGCAACGGGGACCAGGTCGAAATTCTGCAGTCCAAATCCCAGCAACCCTCCCCGGCCTGGCAGCATTTTGTGGTCACCGGCAAGGCGCGCGCCGAAGTAAGGCGGGCCATTCGTATGCAGCAGCGCAGCGAATTCAGCGCCCTTGGCAAAGAAATCATGCAGAAGGCACTCCTGGCCGAAGGGCTGCCGCAATCGCTGGAAAATCTGGCGGAGGAAAAAAAGCAAAACGCGTTAAAACAGCTCCGGCGCGAGGCCTTGATCGATGTGTTTGCCGCCGTGGGCGATGGGTCCCTGCCGCGCCAGCAGGTGATCGATGTCTTCTTCCCTTCGCACCGCACGAGCCAAAAACCCTCGCTTCTGTCGCGCTTTGGGCTGTCGCGTGCTCAAAAGTCCCAGAAAAAAGCGGAAAAAGAAACGCTGGCCGTCCCCATCAAAGGCCTCATCCCCGGCATGGCGATCCATTATGCCGGCTGCTGCCATCCGCTCCCGGGTGAACCCATCGTGGGCATTGTCAATACCGGCAAGGGGGTCACCATCCACACCGCCAATTGCCACGAACTCGAGCAATATGTCGATAGCCCCGAGCGCTGGCTGGATGTCGCCTGGGAAGACCAGAGCGACGCCAACAGCTTCATGGCGCGGCTCAAAGTCATCCTGGCGCATCGCCCGGGCAGCCTGGCCACCCTGACCAACGGCGTGGCGCAAGGCAAAGCCAATATCTACAATCTGCGCATTACCACGCGGTCCGAGTCCATCTTTGAGCTGATCGTGGATATCGAAGTCCACAGCGTGGAGCACCTGAACCGCCTGCTCGCCCTGCTTCGCACGAAAGAGGGCATCGAATCGGTGGAGCGGCACGACCCAGGCAAAAAATATGACTGATATGCCATCCTACTTGCGCCTTGGCGTGAATATCGACCACGTGGCCACGCTGCGCAACGCACGCGCCGAGGATCATCCTGACCCGGTCCGCGCGGCCCTGATCGCCCAGGAAGCCGGCGCCGATGGCATCACCGTGCATCTGCGGGAAGACCGCAGGCATATCAAAGACCACGACGCCTACCGCCTGCAACGGGAAATCTCCCTGCCGCTCAATCTGGAAATGGCCGCCACGAAGGAGATGCTGGCCATCGCGCTCGATATCAAGCCCCATGCCTGCTGCCTTGTGCCGGAGCGGCGGGAAGAACTCACCACCGAGGGCGGGCTAGATGTCGTCGCGCAGCAAGAAGCGCTCTTGCCGTTTATCGAACGCCTAAAAGCAGCCGGGATCCGCGTCTCGCTTTTTGTCGATGCCACCTCCAAACAACTGCAAGCCGCCGCTGCCCTGAAAGCCGATATTGTGGAGCTACACACCGGGCGCTATTGCCACGCGAGCACAGGGCAGGAACAAGCGCGCGAACTTGCCCTGCTGGAGCAAGGTGCCGCCCTGGCAGGGGAGCTTGGCCTGGAATGCCATGCCGGGCACGGCCTGCGCTACGACAATGTCGAACCGGTTGCCGCCATCCCCACCTTGGTTGAGCT
>JANQHP010000047.1 GCA_028282625.1 Rickettsiales bacterium
AACCCCTCAAACAAGGTGTCGGTAAAAAGGCGATGGGCCAACAGCGAAACCAACAGCAAGCAGGCGATGGCGGCTAGGCCTGTGGTGTGCTGGATCGCCCGTTGGCTCGTTTGGGTGCGATAAAGCCACACCCCGGCGCAAAACGCAGCGGTGGAGCCGATCGGAGAAAAATAGCGTAAGATAAGGCTGGTGGGCTCAAACACCAGTGTTACCAAGAAGGCCAGGGAAAAAATGGTCCATGTTTGAAGCAGCGTTTGAAAACGAAATAGCAAGGGGAACAGGCACCAAAACGCGATTTCAATACCCAGCGACCAGGCAGGTGGAATCACGATCGCATCCAGACGGAAGCCACCCAAGCTGGTGGTGCCCAAGATGGTGATATTGGCGATTTTTTCGAAAAGCGTTTCCGGCAGGATCATGCGTTCATGCACTTGCGACGCAGCTTCTGGCAACCAGGCAATCCCCAGATAGCTCACGATCGCCACGACGGCATATAGAGGATAAATACGCAAGAAGCGGTTGATATAGTATTGACGTACCCCATGCGTGCGTTGAAAGTACTTCTCATGCAGCACCATCGCCATGAGGTAGCCACTTAGGGTGAAAAAACCAAAGACGGCATAATAGCCCATGTGGATGATCTCTTTGGGCGCCAGATGGGATACGGCCACCATGGCAGCCAACACCCAACGGTATAGACCAAAAAGTCCGGTCTTGTGGTGATCTTGCGTTTTGCGTTCCATGGACATGCTCTTTTTAGACTCCATGCATGCTTTAAGCGTTTGAGTAGAGGAAAGGTGGGGCGCCTTGGAAGGCGTTGTTGGAACCTCGCCATGGATTATGTTACAACACCCGATCACTCACCAGCCCGTCACCTAAAGGTGACGAGGCATCTCGTCTATCCCAAGCAAGCGAAGCTTGCTGGATTGACGGATGGTGCCCAGGAGAGGACTTGAACCTCCACTCCCATAAAGAGAACTAGCACCTGAAGCTAGCGCGTCTACCAATTCCGCCACCTGGGCACAGGGGGCGCCGAGCATAGGGGACATGCCGGCATGAAAGCGCGCCTTTTTATCACCAAAAGGCGGCAGGGGTAAAGGCTTTTCTTCTCCTCGCCGATGGGCGTGCGCGGGGGTAATGCTAGAGGGAGCGGCGTTAAAGCGAGCGGATCACCCGACGCAGTGCGATCAGGAGCATAAGGCCTGGGAGGGCGACCGCCATGGAGATCAGGAAGAAGGCGGCCCAATCGACCGCTTCCACAATGTAGCCGGCCGGGGTGGGCAGCCAGGTCCGCCCGATGGAGGCCAGCGCCGAAAAGAGCGCGTAATGCGTGGCGGTATATTCCCGGTCGCAGAGCCGGCTTAAGAATGCGACGAAAATGGCCGTGCCAAGCCCGCCGGCAATGTTCTCCCCGGTGATGGTGAGGGTGAGCACGGTCACATCGTGCCCGCTATGGGCAAGCCACACAAACAAGGCGTTGGAGCCCATTTGCAGCAGGCAGGCCAGCACTAGATTGGTAAAAAGGCCATAGCGATGGGCCAGCACCCCGCCCAAAAACGCACCAAACAGCGTGGCGATTAAGCCATAGCTCTTGGTGATCAGCGCCACTTCGTTGCGGCTAAAGCCAAGCTCGACCATCAGGGGGGAGGTCATGGTGCCTATCATGGCATCGCCGAGCTTATAGAGTATGATCAGCCACAGGAGCCAGACCCAGTGTGTGCGCTGCATAAAGACGGCAAAAGGGGCGACCACCGCCTGCTGGCACCACGCACGAAAATGAGGGGCATGTAGCGGCAACGCCTGCGGCTTGTCGCGCAGCAGCAGGGTGGTCAGAATACCGATGCCAAGAGTGGCCGCCATCAGCAGATACGCACCCTGCCAGCCAAGCGCATCCACCGCGAGCAGGGCACCGGCGCCTGAGATCAGGGCGCCCATGCGCCAGCCAAACACACTGGCCGCGGCCGCGGCGGCTTGATCCTGCTCCGGCACACGCTCAATCCGGTAGGCATCGATCGCGATGTCTTGCGTGGCCGAAAAAAGAGCGATGCCAAAGGCCAGCAAGGCGATCAAGCCAAGATCTTCCTGCGGGGACTGAAATCCAAGCGCGACCAGCAAAAGAATCAGCAGGGTTTGGGTCAGAAAGATCCACGCACGCCGCCGCCCCAGCCGCTGGCTCAAAAAGGGGATGGGCACATGGTCGACGATGGGTGCCCAGGCAAATTTAAAGATATAAGGTGTGCCAAGGGCGGCAAACAGGCCAATCGCACTTTTTTCAATGCCCGATTCGGCCAGCCAGAAGGTGAGTGTGCCTAAAATCAGCGGTACGGGTAAGCCGCTGCACAGGCCAAGAATGCCGACGGTTAAAATGCGCGGATGCCGGTAGGGGGCCAGCAATAGCAGGAGGGCGTGAACAGGCATGGCAAAAAACGGTGACATGGACGCGACCATAGACCAGAGCCGGCCCGCCAGCCAGCGTTTTATCGGATGATAGATGATAGATGATGGATGGTGGATGCGTGGGTACCTCCCGGAGCGCTTTAGCGCGACTAGGAGCGAAGCGACGCGGCACTCGTGTGCCGGCGGGGTCGCAGGGGCTAAGGCCCCTGCTTATATAAAGTGCACCCCCTCCCTAACCCTCCCCCCTGAAAGGGGGAGGGGATTTAAGGCGGTGCGTGGGTGCTTCCTTTGGAGCGCGGCTTGCCGTGCGAGTAGCGACCAA
>JANQHP010000052.1 GCA_028282625.1 Rickettsiales bacterium
CCTGGCGTTAAGAGACGCATGAAGCCTGCCAGGCAGACAACATCAATCTGCTGGGCTTTGAGGGAGGCGTGCAGCGCATCATCGAAGGACTCACGCGAGGTATAATCCTTATGCTGGATGCAGGTGCTTGCAATGCCCGCCTTTTCGGCGCGCTGCAGACCATAGGCTTCGGGCTTGTTGGAGATGACATAGGCAATCTGCGCGGGATAATCCGGCGCGGCACATGCATCGATCAAGGCTTGAAGGTTGCTGCCATTGCCGGAGATCAAAACGGCAACGCGTGCTTTAGACACTGTTATCCCATGCATCTAGATTGTTATAGCGCACGGGGCCAGCGCCTTCTGCGATATGGCCAAGCACCCAGGCTTCTTCGCCTTGGCTTTGCAGTTGGCTCAGCACCTGCTCTTGCTGCGCTTTGGCTACCACCAGCACCATGCCGCAGCCGCAATTAAAGGTACGCAGCATTTCTTCGGTTTGGATATTGCCCTGCGCTTTAAGCCAGGCAAAAAGAGGAGAGGTGGGCAGGGCGTTGCCCTCAATCACCGCATGTGTATTTTGAGGCAGCACGCGCGGGATGTTTTCGCTCAAGCCACCGCCGGTGATATGCGCCATGGCTTTGAGCAGGTTTTGCTGCGCAAGAGGCAAGCAGGACTCCACATAGATCCGGGTGGGCGCGAGCAAGGCTTGGCCCAGCGTGTGCGTAGTGCCTGGGAGAGGGGCGGTATAATCCACACCCGCCTGTGCAATGATGCGTCGAACCAGGGAGAATCCGTTGGAATGCACGCCGGAAGAGGGTAGGGCGATGAGGACGTCGCCTGCTTCGGTCTGCTCGGATTTGGGAAGGAGGGAGGATTTTTCGACTACGCCTACGCCAAAGCCGGCCAAGTCATATTCTCCGGATTGATACATACCGGGAAGTTCGGCCGTTTCCCCGCCAATAATCGCACAACCTGCCTGGCGACAGCCTTCGGCAATGCCTTCAATGACGGATTCTGCCTGGGTGATGTCTAAGGCCGAGGTGGCAAAATAATCGAGGAAAAACAGAGGTTCCGCGCCTTGTACCACCAAATCGTTGACCACCATCGCCACCAAATCAATGCCGATGGTGCTGTGATCGCCCAGCTCTTTGGCTATCGCAAGCTTGGTGCCCACACCGTCGGTGGCGGCCACCAGTAAGGGGTTCTGGTAATTCGGTGCGGCAGCAAAAAGGTCAAACAGGCCGCCGAAGCCTCCGATATTGCCTACCACACCTGGGCGCGAGGTGCTTTTGATGAGTGGCTTGATGTTGTTGACGAGCGTGTTGCCGGCATCCACATCCACGCCGGCATCTTTATAGGTGAGAGATGGCTTTGTCATTGTGATGCGCTTTAGACCCTGCTACAAAATACAGCGTGTTTTATCCCATATTTCTGGTCAAAAGAGAAGTGCTTTATGCGGACGATGCTATGTGTTTTGGCGGTGTGTGTTTGGCTGATGCCAGGCGCGTTGATGGCTAGTGCCTCTTCCATGACGGTGGATGCGATTGCCGTTCGGGTGCCACTATCGGATGCCGATGCAAGGCACCAGGCGCTTGATCAGGGGCTGCCAAAAGCGTGGAAAGCCATATGGCAGCGCTATGACCCAATGGGTCAGGCGCCTACGATTTTGCTCCCCACGCTGCATCAGATGGTACACAAGGTGAGATTTAGTAAGGAGCGCATGGAACAAACGCATTATTATGCAGTGTTAAGCATTGATTTTTATGAAGAAAAAGTGCTTGCGCTGCTAGGTGGAGTAGCGCAAGCAGCAGCAGAAGATGCGGCTTTGGAGGCAGGTGCTTCTTCAGCTGAGCAGATGGAGATTTATCTTGCGCCTCCACTGCATGGACAATGGTCCAGCGTACAAGCCATATTTTTGGCGTTGGATGTTGTGCAATATGCGTCGCTGAAACATTATGCCACGGATAAACGGTCGCTGCAGGTGAGCCATAAGAGCGATGCCAAGACGCTTGCACGCTTGCTTCAAGAAAAGAATATGCAGCTCTTTTGGCAAGGTTGCCATTGGTATCTGCAGCCGCTCCATGCAAAAAGCCAGGTTGGATAAGTGGCGCGTGTCTAAAAAAACCGAACAATTGCTGCTGCAGCTTCCTCTAAGTGATGTGCGCTCGGATACGGATTTGATTGTTGGAGAAAGTAATGATTATGCGTATCGTTGGCTCAAACATTGGCAACAATGGCAAACGCCTCTGACTATTTTATATGGACCTAAGGGAAGCGGAAAAACCTATTTGGCACGTCACTGGCAAGCGTGGACCGGAGGTGATTATATCGACCGTGGGGACATGTTGGCCTCTTCTGGTGATAGTTCTTTTGTGGTGGTAGATGTGCAGCCATTTTCGCTTGAGGTCGAAGAGGCATGTTTTCATTTGTATAACCGGCTTGCGGCATCCGGTGGGTTTTTGTTGCTGGTGTTAGAAGAAAACCCTTTGCAGATGCAGTGGTCGCTCAAGGATTGGCGTTCGCGCGCAGAAGCAGCGCCTGCGGTGCATCTTGATATTCCAGGGGAAAGTTTGTTATTGCAAGTCTTGGCAAAAGCCTTTGCGGGTTACCAACTTCAGGTGGGTATGGAGGTCTTGCAATTTATGGTGCACCGTATCGAGCGTAATATGCAGGTGGCAGTGCGTTTGGCCGAAAGAATCAACGAAGAGGCGCTCAAGCAGCAACGCCCGGTCACCATTCCTTTTGTGAAAGAGCTGTTGGCGCTTTAAGCGGTACGTGCAGTTTGGTCGGTATTACAGGTCGCCTGAAAGCAGGGTATCCGTTAATGTGAGCGAGCCCATGGCGACATCCTCCCACCGACCTTGTGGGCATTCATACCGTGCAAACGAGGCAGGCGGAAAGAGGTTTTTCATATGGCGATACATCACGCGGTCGCCCTCACCGGCGATATGAAGCGCGCATTGGTGCAGGCCAGGATTATGGCCGATTAACATCACATCTTTTTTGCTGTTGCTGATGGACTGAATCACCTCAAGAATATCACTTTGTGTGGCCAGATAGAGGCTTGAAACATAGTCGATGCTTGGTGTTTTGCCCCAGTGCGAGAAAAGCTGCTCTGCGGTAGCACGTGTGCGCACGGCGGTTGAGCAAATGACATGTTGCGGCAGATAGTCTTTTTCCTGCATGTAGGCCGCAAGCTTTTCGCAAAGCTCAAGCCCTTTGGCGGTGAGCTGACGGTCATGGTCGTCGGAAATATTCTTGTTGGTTTGACCAGCCTTAGAATGCCTTAAAAGTGTGAGTGTTTTCATTGCGTATTCCTTTTAAGCGAGCATGTCACGGGATGAGGATTTGGTAGCGTTAGCTGCTTGCGGCTTCTGCGGCAGGTTCTGGCTCTTCCCCGAGCTCCTCTTTTATCATGTAGCCCCGTCCCCAGATGGTCTGGATGTAATTTTCTCCACCGGACGTTTCTTCCAGTTTTTTACGCAGCTTGCAGATAAAGACATCAATAATTTTGATATCCGGCTCATCAATGCCACCATAAAGATGGTTTAAGAATACATCTTTTTTCAACGGTACGCCGCGGCGCAGCATCAGCAATTCAAGAATGGAATATTCTTTGCTGGTTAAAGGTACCGCCACTCCTCGAACGGTCACGGTGCGTGCCTCTAGGTCCATTTCCAGGTCGCCCGCACGCAGGATAGACTGGGCATGCCCTTTGGAACGACGGACAATGGCTTGAATACGGGCTACCAATTCGCCGCGATTAAAGGGCTTGGTGACGTAATCATCCGCGCCTTTCCCAAGACCTGTGACTTTGCTATCAGAACCGGTTAAGCCGGAGAGAATCAGCACAGGCGTACCCACCTGGCTCTCACGGAACTGCTGCAATACCTCAAACCCATTCATATCCGGGAGCATAATGTCTAGAATAATCAGGTCGTAATCATAAAGCTGTGCAAACTCCAGCGCCTCTTCCCCAAGCGAGGTGACATCGCAGGTAATGCCCTCTGTTGCCAAAGCAAGTTCAATAGAGCGGGCAGTGGATAGATCATCCTCAACCAGAAGAATGCGCATAATGATGACTCCGTGGTATATACAAAACGTAAGTAAGTGTGGTGATTATAGGATGGTTTTAACCAAACACAAGCCTAACTTTAAATTTTTGTTAAAGGCCACCGCTATTTTGTGGCGTTGCTTTGCCGATACAAATATATTCAAGGCCTGCAGCGTGCACTTGCGAGGGTATATATAAGTTTCTTAGGTCAATTAGGCGCGGGGTCAAGAGATGTGTGGCCACTTTTTGTAAATCCAATGTGGCAAATTGCTCCCATTCGGTAAGAATCACGAGTGCTGAGGCCTGATGCATGGTGCAATAGGCATCATCGTGCCATGTGATCTGCTTTAGCTGCTCTTGCGTGAGATGGTTTTGCTCCACCTGTTCTTGCAGCCAGTGTTTGGCATTGGTTTCTGCTTCCGGGTCAAAGGCTTCAATCTGTGCACCCTGCTGAAGGAGTTGCTTGATAATCAGGAGTGCCGGACTTTCTCTTACATCATCGGTGTTGCCTTTAAATGCTGCCCCGAGCACGGCCAGGCGGGTATGCTTGATGTTGCCACCGCAGGATGTGATCACCTTATCTGCCATACGTGCGATGCGTGCCTCATTGCTCGTGATTACGGCATCAAGCAGTGGCAAAGGCACCTTTTGCCCCTTCGCGAAAGATTGCATGCCACGTGTATCTTTTGGAAAGCAGGAGCCACCAAAACCTGGCCCAGGTTGAAAATAATGTGTGCCAATGCGTTTATCCAGGCCAACCCCTTGGGCCAGTTCTGTGATATCCGCGCGGCTTGCTTCGCACATATCGGCCATTTCGTTGATAAAGGCCAGGCGCATGGCAAGATAGGCATTGGAGGCATATTTAATCAGCTCTGCGGTGCGTATGGAGGTAACGCATAGCGGGATGCCGCGCTCGCCTAGCGGGGCATAAAGTTCACGCAATTGTTGCTCGCTTTTGATTTCACCCACACCCACCACAATACGGTCAGGCTGCATGCAATCTTGTATGGCGCTTCCTTCGCGTAAGAATTCCGGGTTAGAGGCAAATCGGATATCGGGCGCTCCGTTTTCTTGGGCGAGCAGGGTGAGTGCCTCGTTGGTGCCGGGCGGCACGGTGGATTTGATTACCAGAAGAGTTTTGGGGCTGATCACTTCCAGTGCCTCTTTTGTGGCGGCGCGAAGCATGGAAAGGTCGGCCTTGCCGTTGGCATCTGAAGGTGTGCCAACCGCTAAAAAGAGGATATCCACGGCTGCCAATGCGTGCATGTTATCTGCAAAGTGCAGACGATCGGCACGCTGGTTGCGTGTGAGAAAGGTTTCTAGGCCTGGTTCAAAGAAGGGGATGCTTCCTTGCTGTAATTGTTGGATCTTGGTTTTGTCACGGTCCATGCAGGTCACGTCGTAGCCGAGCTCGGCAAAACACACGCCTGTCACAAGCCCTACATATCCTGTGCCGATGACACCAATACGCATCGCTTACGGCTCCTGGTGGTAGCGTGCAAGAAGGGCTTGAATATGCGGTTTCAAGTCGGGGCGCTCGAGCGCAAATGCGATATTGGCCTCAATGAAGCCTCGCCGGTTGCCGCAATCAAAGCGCGGGTTGTGTACTTCGACACCCAGGGTGGGGGTCTGTTTTGCCATGGTGTGTAGAGCATCGGTCAGCTGAATCTCGTTGCCGCGACCGGCTTTGGTGCGTTCCAGTTCTTTGAAAATATCAGGTTGCAAGAGGTAACGGCCCACGATCGAGAGGTTGGAGGGTGCTGCTTCGGGTTGTGGTTTTTCTACCATGCCTGCAAGCTTCCATTGGCCGGGTGCGCGCTCTTCTTCAGGCATGGCGATGCCATAGTGCGTGCTTTCGGATGGGTCAATTTTGGCTAAGCCAATCACGTTGCCCCCGTGATGGCTGTAAGCCTCCTGCATGGCTTTTAAGGGGCTGGTGCCGCCTGGCAAGAACATTTCGTCGGCAAGGAGCACGGCAAAGGGGCGCTGCTCAATAAAATGGCGTGCGCAATAGATGGCATGCCCGAGCCCCAGCGGTTCTTTTTGACGGATAAAGGCGATGTTGCCGGCATCAGGAAGCCAGCCTGTGGTTTGTGCCAGCAGCTCTTCTGGATCCTGTTTTTCCAGCAAGGCCTGGTCCAGTTCATAGGCACGATCAAAATGGTTGTTGATCGCATTTTTGTTGCGTCCGGTAATAAAGATAAATTGCTCGATACCCGCATCGCGTGCTTCTTCGTACGCATATTGGATGAGTGGCTTGTCCACCACGGGCAGCATTTCTTTGGGCAGCGACTTGGTGGCGGGTAAAAAGCGTGTGCCAAGCCCACCTACGGGAAATACGCCAATGGTTACTTTTTCGATCACAGATACCCCGGGAAATGGTTGAACCTTATGCTCAGAGTTTTAGCGTGAGAGGTGCGAGGCAGCAACCAAATAAATGATGCGTGAACGGTGTCTAGTTTTCCTGCAACATACGACACAGCGTTTCCATATCATGCTTGAGGGCGTGGTCTTCTTCTGTGAGGTGATGGATGCGCTTGACGGCATGCAGGACGGTGGCGTGGTCTTTCCCGCCAAACGCACGCCCGATTTCAGGCAGGCTGTGCTTGGTGAGTTGTTTGGCCAGGAAAATAGCCATTTGTCGTGGTCTGGCAATGTGACGTGCTCTGCGTGAAGACCGCATATCGTTGATCGAAACGGTATAGTAGCTTGCCACGGTTTTTTGAATGGCCGCAAGCGAAATATCTTTGCCGACTGACCGCAGCAAATCTTTAAGCAGTTTTTGGGTGGAAGAGAGGGTGATGTCTTGCTTCACTAGCTCGGCATGTGCGGTGATTTTATTGAGTGCACCTTCAAGTTCCCGTATGTTGGAGGTTACTTTTTCGGCCAGGAAATGCAACACATCTTCTGGCACGTCAACGGGGTAATCCTTTACTTTTTTCTTTAAAATATCGTGTCGTAATGTGTGATCTGCCGCTTCGATATCGGCGACAAGCCCCCACCCCAGGCGGGAGCGCATGCGCTCATCGGTGGCGTCAAGGTCCGAGGGAGGGCGATCGGCAGAAAGCACGATCTGTTTGCCGTTTTCGATCAACGCGTTAAAGGTGTGGAAAAACTCCTCCTGCGTACTGTTCTTGCCACAGATGAATTGGATGTCATCGATCATCAACACATCCACCGAACGAAAGGATGACTTAAACTCGGTTAGGTTCTTTTGCCGCAGCGCGTGAATAAATTGATGCATAAATTGCTCGGCAGAAAGATACAGCACCTTACGTGACGGTTGGTGCGTGCGGATATGCCACGCAATAGCCTGGAGCAAGTGTGTTTTGCCCAGCCCTACGCCGCCATACAGGTAAAGCGGATTGCCTCCTGCGCATAGCGTCTGGTTTCCAGCAATGCGCAAGGCGGCGGCATGTGCCAGATGGTTGTTTTTCCCGACGATGAAATGTTCAAAGGTAAAGCGTGGGTCCAGCGTGGCGGTACGAGGCGCGGGTGTGTGCAGGTTAGGGGAGTGCGGTGGTGCGTAGTTTGTTGTATCATTGCCTTGCGCAGCAACGATGTTTTGATCCGCGATGCTGTGCGTGGCAGCAATACGGTGTGCGGTGCTCTCCTGCTTTCTTATTTTAATATGCACACGTAGGATCTCGGGCTTTTCGGCTTGCCAGCAGGCGAGTATATCATCGGCATAATGAGACAGCACCCAATCCCGCATAAACATGGTGGGAATGGAAAGGGTGATTTCGTGGGGGCTGACTTCGATCACCTCAAGCGCGCGCATCCAGCTGTTGTAGGTGGCCTCGCCATGCATAAACTGCAACCTTGCTTTAATGCGCTGCCAGGAGGCTTGGTCCATTTCCGCGATGGAAGAGGCAGTCAGTTCAGGTTGTGATTCGTGTTCGTGCATGAATATTGTTCTATATCGACTCTATCATCATTGATGCAAAGCTGGCGATGCAAAGCATGGCAGGGCAAATGGCCCCAGGGTGTTTGCAATGTGAATGATGTTTGTTCCCCTTCTTTATTTTTTCCTGTTGCGCCGTTAGGAAAACAAAAGAGCCGCGTTTAAAAAAGGCCGCAGAAAGCACTTGCCGTACATGGGTGTACAGCGCGGTGTGGTTTGCTTCTCTTTAGTTCTCCCGCCGCTTTTGTTGCCGTGCATTCCTTGTTAAAAACGGCACCACATCACAACAGAGCCAATGCTTCACGGTATGAGCGTGAAACCCACTCTTATGCTTGGAAATCGGCATAAACCAGAGCAACCAAACATTGTGACACAAACAGTATGATATACTACTTGCGTGCCGCCTTTGGAATGTAGCATCACCTTTGGCGTGTGCCCCTAAACTTACGCAAATATTTGAGGGCGTAAACCCCCTTTAATTGCATTTTGTGCAAAAAAGTTTGTTGACAAAAAAAAGCCTCAAATATTGCCATACTTACTCTATTTAAAAGTGTTTCTACGTCTGTAGAATATTGGGAGTTTTTGAAGGTATTTCAATGACATAACAAGCATAATTTATACCATATTTTGTGGGAGGATGGTCGCTTTATTCTATATGTAGTGTGTATGCATGATGTGGTGCCGGTGTGCAATTTCTACGAATATTTTAGAAAACGCATGCCACCTAAAGGTGTATGGGTCTATTTTTTACGATGTGGCAAGATGGCAAGATAGGGTGCTGATAAAGTGGTGCGCGTGATAGATATAATATGTATGTAACCACACGCTGCATATTGACTTACACCGGGGAGCTTCTATCATGCATTTTTATGGTTCAAGATAGTCAAAGGAACAGGGTGCCCATGGATAAACAGCAAGCATTAGAAAGTGCCATTAGCCAGATTGAGAAATCCTTCGGCAAAGGCTCGATCATGACACTAGGTAAAAGTAAGGTGATGGCGCTGGACGTGATTCCGACCGGCTCGGTGGCACTTAACGCAGCGCTGGGTGTAGGCGGTGTGCCTAAAGGGCGTATCATCGAAATTTTTGGGCCGGAAGCCTCAGGCAAAACGACGCTCACCTTGCATCTGGTGGCAGAAATCCAGAAAAAAGGTGGCACGGCGGCATTTGTGGACGCCGAGCATGCGTTGGATCCGATTTACGCGGCCAATCTTGGCGTGAATGTGGACGATTTGGTGGTTTCCCAGCCTGATACCGGTGAGCAGGCGCTGGAGATTGCCGATACGCTGGTGCGTAGCGGTGCCGTGGATTTGGTGGTGGTGGATTCGGTGGCAGCTTTGGTACCCAAAGCCGAGATTGAAGGGGATATGGGCGACTCGCATATGGGCTTGCAGGCGCGCCTGATGAGCCAGGCTCTGCGGAAAATTACCGGATCGATTGCCAAATCCAACTGCGCGGTGGTGTTTATCAACCAGATTCGTATGAAGATTGGGGTGATGTTTGGCAATCCTGAAACCACAACGGGCGGGAACGCGCTCAAATTCTACTCCTCGGTGCGTCTGGATATTCGTCGGATTGGTGCGATCAAGGAGAAGGACGAAACGATCGGGAACCGTACACGGGTGAAAGTGGTGAAAAACAAGGTGGCGCCGCCCTTCAAGCAGGTGGAGTTTGATATTATTTATGGCCAGGGAATTTCCCGTGCGGGTGAGCTGATCGATATGGGCGTGGAAGCGGATTTGGTTGAAAAATCCGGTTCGTGGTTCTCTTATAAAGGTGAGCGGATTGGCCAGGGCAGGGAAAACGCCAAGCAATATATGCTGGATCATCCGGATGTGGCGGATGCGCTGGAAGCGGCCCTATATGCACGTCACCATGGTGAGGTAAGTGAAGCAGAAGCGCCAGCTGCCGCGGAAGAGGCGCCTGCCGAGGCTTCTTAAGCGTATTCAGCCCTGATGTTCTTTAAGCACGGCTTGCCGCAGGCCTAAACTCTGAGATGCATTTTACAACCTAAAGTTTATTTTCTGGTGGCAAAGCGATGGTTTTTGTGTTAGGGTTACCCTGTAAGCTTTGATCTGGACTGTCGTATCGCACTGCGGTTACGGCAAAGCCAGCCATAAGGTTTACTATCAGTAGCTTTTTTTATGCCCGTAGTAAACCATTTCCCTCTCCACGTTTTTTTGAGAGGGGTACAAGAAGGCTAGGGGTAACTCTAGATTCCTAGGGAGGGGGCGATATCTCGTTGCGCACGTGACTCGTGTCCCCTCCTTCTCTTTGAGGTGTGGCGGATTACTTTTCTCTTTCTTTTTTTCTGGTCTCAAGAAAGCATTGGAAATAACGGGCGATCGCGCTAATCTTTCGCCTGTTATGCGCATATTATTGATTGAAGACGATAGTAAAATCCAAGCCTATATCCAAAAGGGTCTGGAAGAAGCAGGCCACGTGGTGGATGTGGCGGCTAATGGTGAAGATGGCTTGCATCTCGCGCTATCGGAGAGCTATGACGTGATGATTGTGGACCGGATGCTGCCGGCCCTTGATGGGCTTTCAGTGATCGAGGAGTTGCGCGGCGGGGGCAATGTGACCGGTGTGTTGATACTCAGCGCCCTTGGTGATGTGGATGAGCGTGTGAAGGGGCTGCGTGCAGGCGGCGACGATTATTTGACCAAGCCGTTTGCTTTTGTGGAGTTGCTGGCGCGTGTGGAAGCGCTTGGCAAGCGCAGTGCGGCGCGCAAGCATCCGCATGCCACCACCCTTGCGGTGGGAGATTTGACGGTGGATTTGCTGAGCAGGAAAGTGACGCGCTTAGGCCAGGTGATCCCTTTGCAGCCAAGGGAATTTCGGCTGCTGGAGTATCTGATGAAATGCAAA
>JANQHP010000092.1 GCA_028282625.1 Rickettsiales bacterium
GCCCCCCTCCTCCTCCATTTTCCCTGGCCTCTGGCCTATCCCTCTTCCAACCGTTCCCGCACCTGTTTTGCCAGCGCCTGGCGGATGCCTGGCACCACCCCTATCTCCTCTTCGGTAGCCTGTTTCAACGCTTTGATCGAGCCAAAATGCGCGAGCAACGCCGCTTTGCGCTTCGGCCCAAGTCCCATAATGCCATCCAACACTGAATCATATTGCGCGCGCTGCCGCTTGCTGCGATGCCCGGTAATCGCAAAGCGGTGCACCTCGTCCCGCAGGCGCAGCAAAAACCCAAAAAGCGGCGCACGCGGCGCCAAATCCAACAACACATTGCCGCGCAGCAGCAAACGCTCCTCCCCGCTTTTGCGCGCGGGCCCCTTGGCAATCGCGATCAGCGGTAGATCTTGTAGCCCGAGGCTCCCCAGCACCTGCTCGGCCACATGCAACTGCGTCGTACCCCCATCGATCACCACCACATCCGGCAGCCCGTCCGGCATGCCACGCTCGCTTTTTATCGCCTTCTGGTAGCGCCGAAAAAGCACCTGCTCCATCATGGCCAGATCATCCCCACCTTGCACAGGCCTACTCCCCTTTGCCTCTCCTTTCTCACCCACCGGCGCCACATTATACCGCCGATAGGCCGCCTTCCACAGCCCATCGGGCGGCGTGCCGCCTTGCTCGGGCGTCGTGGCCACCACCATGGCACCGACCGCGTGCCTGCCAAATAAGTGGCTGTTATCAAACACATCCACTCGCCTTACCGGTGCGCTAAGCCCAAGCGCCTTCCCAAGCTCTAAAAGCGAGCGATGCACCTGGTCCTGCTGCTGAAGGTGCCGCCGGATGGCCTCCAGCGCGTTGGTCAGGGCCAGCTGCACGATCCGCTTCTTTTCGCCCCGCTGCGGCGTATGCAGCTGCACCGGTCGCTCGGCAATCGTGGCCAGCGCCTTTTCCATGGCCTCTGGTACCGGCAAAAGATGGCTCAGCAGCACCGTATGCGGTGCCGGACGGTCCTGATAAAACCCGCAGAGCACCTGCTCCAATATCTCCTCTGGCGCACGCTGTTCGGTGGAAGAAGGAAACCAGTGCCGGCTCTGCACCAGATGCCCATCGCGGATAAACAGCACGGCCACGCACGCCACCCCCTTCTCTTCTGTGGCCACCATCACATCGGCTTCCTTGATCCCGACATTCTGCACATCCTGTACCTGGCGGATGCTTTGAAGTGCACGCAAGCGGTCGCGGTAGCGGCTGGCCTGCTCGTAGGCCATCTCCTGGCTGGCCTCCTGCATCAAGCGATCCAGCTTGTGCTCCACCGCGTCCGCCTTGCCCGAAAGAAAATCTGAGGCCTGGGCCACCAGCGTATCGTAGGCGGTTTTTTCCACATACCCCACGCAAGGCGCAGAGCAGCGCTTCATCTGGTATTCCAGGCAGGGACGCGTGCGGTTTTTGAGTTCATGATCGCTGCAACTGCGCAGCAAAAAGGCTTTTTGCAGCACCGCAATCGCCCGGTTCACCTCCTTGGCCGCTGCAAACGGCCCGAAATATTTCGCTCCCTTCTGTTTCTTGCCGCGATATTTCACAATCCTCGGCCAGTCATGCGCATGCGTAATCATGATATAGGGGTAGGTTTTGTCGTCCCGCAGCAGGATGTTGTAGCGCGGCTTATGTTGCTTGATCAGCTCCGCCTCCAGCAGCAGCGCCTCTTCTTCGGTATGGGTGGTCACAATCTCCAGCGTGGCGATCTGCATCACCATACGCTGCAGGCGTGGTATAAGCCGTGTAAATTGCGTATAAGCATGCACCCGCTTGCGCACATCCTTGGCCTTGCCCACATAAAGCGCCTTGCCTTTCGCGTCACGCATACAGTAAACCCCGTTGGCATGCGGCAGGGTGGGCACCTGCTCGCGCAAAATCTCCAGGCCGCTTGGTGTGGATGTCTCTTGCATCTTGCTTGGCGTTAGATAGAAAAAAGCACGCAGCGTCTTCCCATCAAATCACCACCCCTTCCCCGCCGGCCTGTTCCTCATGCAAGGGGTGCGCGGGAAAATCCTCCACCACCTCAAACAGCAGCGAGCCGGTCAAACCACCGGCCTCCAGCACGGCGTGAAACAAAGCGGTCATCTCTTTGCCCACAACGTCAGAAAGCGGCTGATGGGTGCGAAGCACCAGATCGATCTGCGCCGGTTTTTTCGGTCCCGCCGCCGCGTGAAACAGCCCATCCATCTGCACCTCACCCATCTGATCCAAATGCACTTCCACCATAAAACGCGTGGCCTGCTGCGGCGCCTCCTGCGTTTGCTTCTGGCCCTTGGGATCACGATGCAGGTGGAACCAGGCCGTGTGCGCCTCCTGCCCATCCCACAAGGGTACCGGGATGCTGTGCCAGCCCGATGGATTGGGCTCTGCCCAGGCTTTTTGCAAGGTCGAAAAAACCTGGTTCAGACGAGGCAGCAGGCTGGGATCTTCGCGCGACTGCTTGAGCGACTGGGTCAAATCCTTCCCAAGCCACTGCTCCGCACTGCCTGCGAGCACCCCTGCCATAAACCATAGCGCACGCGCGGCAAATTGTTGCGCAAACGAGGCCGTATAGCCTCCTCCGGGCGCGGGTGGCGTAACGGTGGGCAGCAGCAAAGCCTGCGCAGGCTTGGCCTCCGCATTTTGCACTTGCTGCAAACTGGCTGCCAACTCTTGAAGCAGTGCCGGCACTTGCGCGAGCGAAAGCGTGCCGACAGCAGGCTGCGCGCCTTGTGGCAAGTGCACCGACATCGCGACCACCTGCAATTGCGTGCCCACCGGCAAGGCGGTGCTATGTGGCAGCTGCAAGGTGCCAAGCGGCGACTGCAGGCGTAAGAGCCCTGCTGCCGGGTCCACCTCGCTTACGGTGGCCGTCCACAGGGCAGAAGAAGCAGGCACCGGCGGCAGGCCCGAGGCCGCTGACCCCGCAGCAGAAGTCGCCTGCACCGCTTTTCCGTACGAAGACGTGGCCTGGCTAGTGGCCTGACTAGTAGCGTTGGCACCCGTCGTCACCGCAGGCGGCACGGTGGCCGTCGCCGCTTTACCCGCACCAGGCACCGGCGGCGCGCCTCCTTCAGGCGGGATCACCTGCTGAATCTGTAACTGCACCGACGTGCCGACCGGCAAAGCGCCCCCACCCGGCACCAGCGGTGCGACCGCCCCAGGCAGCGAGGGCGCGGCCTGGATCACCGTTGCCCGAAGCGTGGAAGCCGCCGCCTGGTCGATCAGCGGCCCCTTACTTGCCACCGCGCCCGTCGTCACCGCCGCGCCTGTGCCCTGGCCCAGCACGGCCTGCAACACCGGGGCAGGAGAAAGCGACGCGGACGCGCCACCGCCCGGCGTTCGCTGCTGCGTAGCCTGCAGGGTAAACTGCCCAGCCTCGGTGGTTTTGCCTACACTGTTATGTTGTACGCGCAGCTGCAGCTCGGTACCAACGGGCACATTCAACGTGCCGGTAAACGCCAGATTGCCATAAGATTTTGCCCCGGAAGCAAGGCTCAACAAGGAGAGGGTCGTATTCCCCCCGCCAGGCGTTTGCACCACCTGCTGATGGGTCAGTTTTCCTTGCAGCAAATGCCCAGGCGGCAACGAGGCCAGCCCTTCCAGCTTGGCCGAAGACGCAGCAAACCCTTTGCCGCCCTGCTGATCGGCCAGCATGTGCCACATCGATGACAACGAAGGTATATCCATCCTTTTGCTCTAAAAAATCCTGCGCTGCCTTAGCATAGCACAGACCCTATTCTTAAGAGAGAAGTTATTTTGCCATGCATCGGCCATGCACCGGATTGTGTCAGAGAACCAAGAATATTTCGCCGGCAATCGTGGGCCTATTTCCAAGAAATATTCTGCCGTTATATGGCACAATCAGGGCTTGACAGCACCGCCTTTTACACGTGTAATGCCTCCAAATAATACACCAGGTAGGTTTGTATGTTTACACGCAAAATGACGCAGGAAGCGTCAGGCACCTCTTCTGTACCCACCTCCGTGCCGATGTCGGCGCTTGGGCTTTCCTCCTGGACCACTCGCCAGATGGTCCTTTGCCTGGAAAACGCCCAGCCCGGCGACGTGGTCCCTATCCGCAATGTGGACCTGGCTGAAGTCGATATGCGAGCCCCGTCCATCCGCGAATTGTTACAAAAAATTGGTGTCCACAACGTCCACGCCTCGCGGGAAGAAATCATCGCGCTGGACTTCACCGGCTCCATGATCAGCGGCAAATATTTTGGTGAAATCGACCTTTCCCACGCCGTGATGCGCGAGGTGGTCGCCCTTCGCACCATCTTCTGCGGTTCGGTCTTTAAAGATGTGTCCTTTAACCGCTCGGTGTTGGACCAGGCGGATTTCCGCAACGCACAGCTTGAACATGCAGAATTTTACAATGCCTCCATCATGGAAGCCAATTTCAGCTACGCCCATTTGGAGGAAACCCACGGGCTCAAACTCCACGCTTCCGCGCCCGAAATGCTGGAACGCTTGGGGTGTGTGGCAAGCATCACCGGCGCCTACTTGCCAGCGCACATGAAAGAAATGTACCATGTGCTCGAAGAATATATCGCCAGCGAACAGCGCGAATCTTAAAAAGTCGCGTTGTGGTAGGTTGAAGCAATCGTATGCACCTGACACGCCAAAAAAGTGACCAGCCAGTTTCTTACCCCGATGCCATCGGGAGCATGGAAGCCTATGTCGCACGGATGATCGAAGACCCGCTACTACCCTCGCATCTTTGGCTGCTGGAACACCCGCCCCTTTATACCGCGGGCACCTCGGCCAAAGCGCAAGACCTGCTTGAGCCCCATCGCTTTCCGGTTTACCCAAGCGGACGCGGAGGGGAATATACCTATCACGGGCCGGGCCAGCGCGTGGTCTATCTCATGTTTCGCCTCAAAGACTGGCAGGAAACACCCGACATCCGTGCCTACGTTAGAGCGCTGGAGGCGTGGCTGATCCAAACCCTTGCCGCATGTGGCGTGCAAGGCGAGCGCCGCGAAGGAAGGGTTGGCATCTGGGTCACGCTTCAAGGCGGCTTAGAAGCCAAGATCGCCGCACTGGGCATCCGTGTGCGCAAGGGCATTGCGTTTCACGGCGTCGCGCTGAATGTCGCGCCCGACCTCACCCATTTTAGCGGCATTGTCCCATGCGGCATTGCCACGCACGGCGTGACCTCACTCAAGGCACTTGGGGCCACGTGCGAGATGGAAGCCGTCGATCGCACCTTGCTTAAGGCTTTCGCGGAAATATTTGACGTCACGTGGTCCAAGGACAAAGCGTCTGTTTAGTTCACCGGCGCATATTATTCAGATCGTTCCTCAGAAGCAGCCTTGGGCCTGGCGCGCCGCCTGAAAGGATGCTCCACATTCTTGATCATCCCATAAAGCGTAATACAAGCCCAGGCGCTTTCCAACACAAATGCCGGCAAATTCCAGTAGTAAAGCAGGGAAAGCATCAACAGCAGGGACCCGATGAGATTCAGCCAGTAATAGGGCATATGATGCAAATCCACATCGTCATGCTCCAGCAAAAAATAGGCGAGCAGGACCAAGCCTGCACCGAGCAACCCCACCGCTTGAAAGAAGATAGACATACCACTTACTCTACACTAGCATATGCGCTTTGCAAAGAAGGACAGACCATGCTGCCCCCTCCCATTTATTTGCTGGATATGCTGCTGAGTCTTTATGGCTGGGTCATTATTATCGCCATCGTGCTTTACTGGCTGGTGCAGCTGCAAGTGGTCAATCCCTACCAGCCTTTTGTGCAGCGGCTGCAACAGGTGCTGGCAAGGCTGACCGAACCGGTGCTCATACGCATACGGCGCGTGGTGCCGCCGGTCGGTGGGGTGGACCTTTCCCCCATCGTGCTGCTGATCGCGCTGTCGGTGATCCGCTACACGCTCCGCTATTATTTTGCGTAACCACAAAGTGGAGCGTGTGGGGTTGGTATCTATAACGCTTCGAGCGCCTTGACAATCTGCTCGGTCATCTTCTTCGCATCGTCAAACAGCATCCGCGTATTCTCACGGTAAAACAGCGCGTTTTGTACGCCCGCATACCCTGCCGACATTCCACGCTTCACAAAAAACACCTGCTGTGCCTGCTCCACATCCAGCACCGGCATCCCGTAAATGGGGCTCGTGCTGTCCGTTTTGGCCGCCGGGTTGGTCACATCATTGGCACCGATCACAAACGCCACATCCGTGGAGGCAAATTCGCGGTTGATCTCTTCAAGCTCAAACACCTCATCATAAGGCACATGCGCCTCTGCCAGCAGCACATTCATATGACCGGGCATGCGGCCTGCCACAGGATGAATCGCGTAGCGCACCTGCACGCCCGCCTCCTTCAGCAGCTCTGCCATCTCACGCAAGGTATGCTGCGCCTGCGCCACTGCCATACCATAACCCGGCACAATGATCACCGACTTGGCGTTATGCATCAAAAAGGCCGCATCTTCCGCACTTCCCTGCTGCACCGTGCCCTGTTCCTCTTCTTCGCCCTCGCTTGCCACAGAAGCAGCCCCGCCCATGCCGCCAAACATCACATGCCACAGCGAACGGTTCATGGCTTTACACATAATATAGCTGAGGATCGCGCCGCTCGCCCCCACCAGCGCCCCGGTAATAATCAGGAGCGGGTGATTCAGCGTAAAGCCGATGCCTGCGGCCGCCCATCCGGAGTAAGAATTGAGCATCGAAACAATCACCGGCATATCCGCCCCACCAATGGGCAAAATCAGCAACAGCCCAAAAGCAAACGCCACGATCAGCATCAGCCAGAACACCCCTTGGGATTCGCTTGCGCAAAACAGCAATAGCAGCAGCACCAGCACCAGCGCCAATACCCCATTGGCCATTTTTTGCCCGGCAAAGCGGAGCGGAATGCTGCCAAGCAAGCCTTGCAACTTGCCAAAGGCAATCACCGAACCGCTGAAAGTGATCGCGCCAATGACCGCCCCAAGTCCCATCTCAATCAAGCTGGCGCGCGCAATCGCGCCCTTCTCCCCAAGACCATACGCCTCGGGATGATAGAGTGCTGCGGCCGCCACAAAACAGGCGGCAAGCCCCACCAGCGAATGAAAGGCTGCCACCAATTGCGGCATGGCCGTCATCTTAACTTGCAGCGCAATCACCGTGCCCACCACCCCGCCAAGTACCATGGCCCACACAATCGAGGGGATGTTCTCCACCTCCGGCTGCGCGATCGTGGTCCACACCGCAATCGCCATCCCTACCATGCCGATGATGTTGCCGCGCCGCGCCGTTTTCGGCGACGAAAGCCCCTTAAGCGCCAGAATAAAACAGGCAGCCGCCACCAGATACAGCAAGGAAGAAAGCATGTGCATCAACGCCTCCCACACCATCTGTGAAACAATAGGCTGTGAAAAAACAGGCTGTGAAACAATAGGCGATGCATCTGCCGTGCTCCTTTAAAAGACGTCATCGTCTAAGATGACGCATCGTCAGATTGTATGCCACAAGGGCGACACATCACGCCCGAAAGCACGGTGAGCTCCAGCCCAAGAATCACGCCAAGCACCAGCGATCCAGCCAACCAGGAAAGCGCCATCTCAAGTGGAATTGGCATCCATGCATAGCCGCCAAACTGGGAGATGCCAAGCAACAACCCAACCGCCAGGCCAAAGCGCACGCCATGTTTGCAGCAGGCGCGGCCCTGGCCTTGGGTCGAAAGGCCATAGAGCACCACAACCGCAAGGGCTGTCAATCCCTGGCGGATCAACCCGATATGGAAAAACTCTTTCATGGCCTCGGGCGAGCGCCAGAGGGCGGCCGTGGCTTCATAGGCCGGCATCATATAGATGCCGTGAAAGATCCAGTCAAAAAAGAAGATCGTCACAAAAAGCGAGAGCGTAAAAAGGATGGCTTTTGAAAGCGGAAGCCCGCACATCGGGCAGGAGATGCCCGTTTTTAGAGGATCGTTGCTCATTATTATGCTCCTAAGTTTATCGGTTAAATTATCAATCTTTCTTCTTAAACATCGCCAGCATCCGCTGTGTCACCACAAAGCCGCCAAAAATATTGATCGAGGCCAGCAACGTCGCCGCAAAGCCAAAAAACCAAGCCATACCGCCCTCTTTCGGCCCAAGCGCTAGAATCGCACCCACAATAATAATGCTCGAAATCGCATTGGTCACTGCCATCAGCGGCGTATGCAAGGAGGGGGTCACCTTCCACACCACAAAATAGCCCACAAAACACGCCAGCATAAAAATGGTCAGGCTAAACATGAAGAGGCTGCCGGTCGCCATATCCGTTGCCGTGCTTGCCTGCAGCGCCATCGGCTCGGAATGGGTAGCCACTCGCTGCGCCGCGTCGCGCAGCTGCTCGACCAATATTTCCAAATGGTCGGCCATCTGCTCAAAGGTGGGGCTTAGCTTGGTCATCCGGTTGGTGCCTCCTGTGCGTTGGCTTCCCCTACATGAGAAGGAGTTTTCGTATCATCATTCAGCACCGCCCCTTCTTTTAAGGTGGGCTTGGGCGCGGCTTGCGCTTGTTTCTTCGCCTTTGATTCCCCCGTCGGGGTTTTTTTCGGGGCGGCGGTCTGCGTGCGTGCCGCAGGCTTGCCTTGCGCCACACCTTCTGCTTCCGTAAACCGCGCATGTACCGGCACACCCTCACGCAGCATGCAGGTTTCCTTGATCACAGGGTCTTCCCTATCCAGACTCAAACTGCCGGCTTGCTTGTCCCACAGATGCGCAAAAAACGCATAAAGATTGCGTGCATAAAGCAGGCTCGCATCGCGCGCAAGCAGGCTTGGCATGTTGGTATGCCCGATCAACGTCACCCCCTCACGTACCACGATCTCGCCCGGCTTGGTCGCCTCACAATTGCCCCCGGCCACCGCGGCAAGGTC
The DNA here is from genome assembly GCA_028282625.1 of Rickettsiales bacterium. GTDB lineage: Bacteria > Pseudomonadota > Alphaproteobacteria > Rickettsiales > UBA8987 > JANQHP01. The sequence continues at coordinate 8,883 of JANQHP010000092.1, forward strand.
CACCACCACCGCGCCAGGCGACATGGACTGCACCATCGCATGGGTGATCAATACCGGCGCTGGCTTGCCCGGGATCAGCGCCGTAGTGATCACAATATCCTGCTCCTTCACCACCTTGGCAATCAAATCCGACTGCTTCTGCTGATAGTCTTTGCTCATCTCGCGCGCATAGCCGCCCGCAGTTTCTGCTCCCGTCTCCTCTTGCTCGGCCTCTACTTCAATAAAAGAAGCGCCCAAGCTTTCCACCTGTTCTCTTGCGGCCGGACGCACATCAAAAGCCGACACCACCGCTCCCATCCGTTTGGCGGTCGCAATCGCTTGCAACCCGGCCACGCCAGCACCCAGCACCAACACCTTCGCCGGCTGAATGGTGCCCGCTGCCGTCATCATCATGGGCACCGCCTTATCCAAACACGCCACAGCGTCCACCACCGCCTTGTAGCCCGCCAAATTGCTTTGAGAAGAAAGCACATCCATGCTTTGCGCCCGCGTGATCCGAGGCAAAAACTCCAGTGAAAACGCGCTGACCTGCCTTCGCGCGGCCGTTTTTAACAGCACCTCGCCCTGCGGACCAAACGGGTCCAACATCCCAATCAAAGTAGCACCCTTCTTGATCGCTGCGGCACCGTCCTCCTCCTTGGCAAAAGGAGATTGCACCGCCAGCACAATATCGGCCTCCTGCATCAAGGCCTGTGGATCCTTCCCCACCGCCACACCGGCCGCTTCGTATGCCGCGTCCTCTAACCCGGCAGCAAGGCCCGCGCCAGCTTCCATCCTGACATGCACCCCAAGATCGCCGAGCTTGCCAGCGGTTTCCGGGGAAAGTGCGACCCGACGCTCTCCTTGTGCGCGCTCTTTGAGTACAACAAGCGTAGGTCGATTGGACATAGTTTCCTTAAACCATTATTGCCGCAGCGATGCAATGAAAAATGCGGACACACCTGCTAGCAGCGTCTAATCCAGCGGCTGCAGCCGATAGCCAAGCCCGCGCACCGTTTCAATCCAGGCGCCCGCCACCCCATCACTCGCCTGATCCAGCGCCTTACGCAGCCTTCTGATATGCACATCCACCGTGCGCGGCTCAATGTAACTTTCCTGCCCCCAGACCGTATCGAGCAGCTGATCGCGCGTAAAAACCTGGCCCGGATGTTCCAGAAAATGCGTCAGCAAGCGAAATTCGGTCGGCCCCATCACCACCGGTTGGTCCAGATAGTGCGCCTGGCGCTGCTCCATATGCGCACGGATGACGCCATGCTCCAACACCGGCTCGGTGAGGGCTGGATGCGTTCGCCGAAGCACCGCCTGAATACGCGCCACCAGCTCGCGGGGCGAAAAGGGCTTGACCACATAATCGTCTGCGCCGGCTTCCAACCCGCGGAGTTTATCTTCCTCCTCCCCGCGCGCGGTCAGCATAATGATCGGGATATGCCGCCAGGAAGGCTCCTTGCGCAACGCCATACAAACATCGATACCGCTCATGCCCGGCAGCATCCAATCCAGCACAATCAAATCCGGCATCTTAGACGCCACCTGATCCAGGGCCGCCTCTCCTTCCGAACATAGTGTGACGGTAAAACCGGCATGCGTTAGATTATACTCCGCCATCCGCGCAATAGACGCCTCATCCTCCACCACCAGAATATGTGCTTCTTGCATCCCCGCCTGCCTTTGCTATCTCTTCAAGGCCAACTGCCAAGCCTAGATATGGATCGCGCGCCCAAGCACGGCCAGCGCGGCTTCCTTCACCGATTCATTGAGGTCAGGGTGCGAGTGGCAGGTCCGCGCCACATCTTCAGACGAACCGCCATATTCCATCGCCGTCACCGCCTCGGCAATGATGGTGCCCGCCTGCGGTCCGATAATATGCACGCCAAGCACGCGGTCGGTTTCTTTATCCGCCAAAATCTTCACGAAACCTTCGGTATCGCCCACAGCACGCGCACGGCTATTGGCCATGAAGGGGAAACTGCCTTTCGCGTAAGGCACACCCGCCTCTTTCAGCTGTTCCTCGGTTTTGCCGACACTTGCCACTTCCGGATGGGTATAAATCACCGGCGGCACGAGGTCATAATCCACATGCCCTTTCTGCCCGGCCATGGTTTCGACCGCCGCCACCGCGTCTTCCTCGGCCTTGTGTGCGAGCATCGGCCCTGCAATCACGTCGCCCACGGCGTAAATACCCGGCACGTTGGTTTGAAAGGCCCCGTCCACGCCAATCCGTCCGCGATCATCCAGCTGTACGCCGGCCTCGTTTAAACCCAGCCCTTCCGTATAAGGCTTGCGCCCCACCGCCACGAGCACGGTATCCACTTTGAACGAGGAGGCCTTGCCGCCGGCCGCCGGTTCTAACGCAAGCGTCACGCCGGCTTTGGCGGTCGTGGCTTTGGTCACCTTGGTCGCAGTTAAAAACTCCACGCCCTGCTTGGTCAAAATCGCGCGGAATTTCTTGCGAATTTCGCCGTCCTGGCCTGGCAAAATCTCATCTAAATACTCAATCACCGTCACTTTCGCGCCCAAACGACGCCAGACCGAGCCAAGTTCCAGCCCGATCACGCCGCCACCAATCACCGCCAGATGCTTGGGCACCTTGGGCAGGCTCAGCGCGCCGGTGGAAGAAACAATCTGCTTCTCATCAATTTCTATCCCGGGCAGCGTGGCCACTTCCGACCCGGTCGCAATCAGGATGTTTTGGGTGGCAAGCGACTCAGGCTCGCCTTTGCCCTTGGCAGGTTTGACTGCAACTTTGCCGCTACCTAGCACCACTGCGTGGCCCTGAAAATAATCCACCTTGTTCTTTTTAAACAGGCCCTCAATCCCCTTGGTGAGGTCCAGCACCACCTTATCTTTGCGCGCAAGCATCGCTTTTAAGTTCAGCTTCACGCCCTGATACTCCACCCCGTGCTCCTTCGCACTGTGGGTTGCCTGATCAAACATCTCCGAAGAATGCAGCAGCGCTTTGGAGGGGATGCACCCCACATTGAGGCACGTGCCACCAAGCGCCCCGCGCTTTTCCACGCACGCCACTTTCATCCCAAGCTGAGCGGCGCGGATCGCACCCACATAGCCCGCCGGTCCCCCACCAATCACTATCAGATCATAACTCATATGCGCCTCGCTTGTTTGGAATATAGCCAGGCTAAACTATAAAGGTTTTGGCGCCAAGGGCAACCGATTAGCGTGAGGGGCCTTTGGCGGAGGAAGCGCTCATAGCTTGGCGGATTTCAGGAGAGGCCTGAGCAAGCCTGCCCACTTGTGCCTCACTTAACAAATGCTCCTTATGCATCTTGTTCAAAATCCGTAATACCGTTGCCTGCATCTGTTCCGGATCGGTCGCGGGCACAACCTTCTCACCTCTTTTTTCCGTTAAAGGTAACGCGATGTGGATATGATAAGGATTGGCACCGGGATGTTTTTCTTCAATTTGCACGTGCCCTTCTGCTTGCTCAAGATACAGAACATCCAGCAATCGTTGCTCAAGCAACCACGGCATATTCCGCATCGGTGGATCCGTATTCTTTGGAGGCTTAGGTTTTTCTTGCACTGTTGGATCAATGATCCATACTTCTTGGAATGGACCAAAACCGTCTCTGTTATCAAAAACGGTTGCCCGTTCATGTGATGCTTCCATTAGAGCTAAAACTGACTCACTAAAAGCCGGAACGCGCTTAGACTTACGACCGTCCATACCCTGACCACCACTCATGTGCCACTTGTTCCTAGGGATTCTTTCCCACCCAGAAAAAGGGTTCCCCTGCCCGTCTTCTACAGACTTTACACCCCCGATATGGATATGCATTGCTGGCGCCCCATTTTCTGTGGCAAGTGCAATACCGGCAATAAACTGCCCCACGATAGGGCGACCACCTTTGAATCTTTGCTCAGGACTTCCTAATGCTTGCTCAGGATTATTTGTAATGGGCACCAACATCACATCACGATGTGGCGTCAAAGGATCCGGCCCCTCGTGATCTTTTATCTTCCCGCTAAACAGCTTTTCTTTATCCGAAAAATTCACCGCCCAAGGCTTCACAGAGGAAGAGGCACTTGTTCTTTCTGGTTCTCTGGGAGGCATGGGGCTCGTTTCGTTTCAAAATAACACAACAAAAACCATTATATAAATTTTTGCTAAAAATGCAAGCGCAACCTGCTTGCTTGGCACCCATAAACGCAAAAAAAGGGGAAACCTCTCTGCAAATCACGTCGCTTTCCACCAGCAAGAGCGAAGCAAAAAGGGCGCTGCCGTGGCTCCCTTTCACGCGCCGCGCGCTGCATCGCCCGCGCGGGCTTTAAACAGAGATCGCCTTAACCCAGCGCCTTGTAGCACTTCACCTTGTTGCCCGGCGCAATATATTCCACCTCGTCAAAGCTGATCGCGCGCGACATCGCAATGCCCCTACCGTGATTGTCAAACGCACGCGCAGGGTCCATCTCCAAGAAGCGTTCCCACTCAAAGCCCGGCCCTTCATCCTCAATGATGACCACAATCTGCTCCGCGTTGCGCGAAAAGGAAACCTGGGCCCGTTTTTGCTTGTAATTCTCCTGCTGCAGGCGGTGGGCCACCTCTTCCTCCCAGCGCCCCTCGTTGTTGAGCACCGTCTTTTCATCATACCCAATCGCCAGATTGCCGTGCTCCACCGCGTTGATCATGAGCTCTTTTAACCCCATGATCGCGGATTCGGGGTCTGGGTACATCATGGCCAGATAGGCCGAAATATTCTTCACATCCTCCAGCGTTTGCAGGTCAAAACGGCACTCCGTCAAACGTCCAAGCGCGGCGTTGCGCCGGTCCAGCTCGGTTTTGATGTCGCCAAAAATACCAAAATCCCTGAGCGCACTGCGCAGGATTGAGCGCAGCACGTCCTTTTTAAAGGGCTTAGTTAAGTAGTAAAATACACCCGCCTCAATGCCTTCGGCCACCTGCTGCGCGCCGGCTGCCGCCGTTTGCATGATCACAGGAATATGCCGAAAATCCGGGCTTTCCTTCAGTTTTTTCAGGAAGGTCAAGCCATCCATGCCCGGCATCATCCGATCGAGCAAAATCGCGTGCGCCTTCTTTCCCTCTTCCAAGAAGGCAAGCGCTTCTTCCGCGCTTTCCATTAAAATCAGCTCGTAAGGATCGTCTGCAAGAAACTCCTGAATCATCAGCAGATTTGGCATTTCGTCGTCAATGGCAAGAATGGTATGGGTCATAACTTTATCCGTTTTCTGGTCGCAAGGCGCAGCAGCTGCGATGTTACTCTTTTGAAGGGGCAAGGTTCAAGGGGAATTGTACAATAAAACTCGCGCCGCCTGCTTCATTGTTTTCGGCATGAATCGTGCCTTGATGGGCCTCCATAATCTCCCGGCAAATCGAAAGCCCAAGCCCGGTGCCGCCCGCCCCGCTGGAGGTTTTGCTGCTTTGGATGAATTTATCAAACACCGCTTCCAGCTCCTTTTCGGGAATCCCCACGCCCTGATCCGCGCACTCCAGCCAAAGCCATGTCCCGTCTTTTGTTTCGCGCTTTTTCAGCGTCAGCATGATCTTGGTCCCCTCGCCGGAAAATTTGGCGGCATTGGAGACCATATTAATACAGACTTGCGTGATCCGCGCGGCGTCGCACACCACCTCTTCCATGGCGCTGTCATCCACCACCTGCACGTCCAGCTGCTTTTCCGTGATGATCTGTTGCACATTACTCACCGCTTGCTTCAACAAAGGCGCAATCGCCACAGGCGTGAAATGAAAACGCATCATGCCAGCTTCCAACTTGGAAAGGTCCAGCAAATCGTTAATCAGATTCAGGAGACGTTCGCTGCTTTGCTGAATCATTTCAAGGTAGGTCTTGCGCTTTTCACTTGGCATCGTCTCCAGCTTTTCGAGCATCACCTCGGCAAAGCCGGAAATCGTGTGCAGCGGCGTGCGGAGCTCGTGGCTCATATTCGCCAAAAACGTACTTTTATAGGCGTTGGCCTGCTCCGCCTCAATCCGCGCCTGCTCGGCCTCCACCGTTTTGACCTTCAGATTCTCGGCGTAAGAAAGCAGCTTCTCTTCGGCCTGCTTACGCTCGGAAATATCCCGCGTAATGCCCACAAAAAACCGCTCTTTCCCGTGGCGCACTTCGTTGATGCCAAGATCAATCGGAAACAGGGTGCCATCCTTACGCTGCGCGGTCACCTCACGCCCCACGCCAATCACCTGCGCTTTGCCGGTATGCAAATAGTTGGAGATATACCCGTCATGATGCTTGGCTTCGCTACGTGGCATGAGCATTTTCACATTCTGCCCGATCACCTCCTGGGCCTGGTAGCCAAAAATCTTTTCTGCTGCCGGGTTAAAGGCCAATATCACCCCTTGTGCGTTGATCGAAATAATCCCATCCACCACGGTGTTTAGCACCGCTTCCAACCGCTCTAAATTATACGCATTGGAAAGCTCAGCCTGTTTTCTGGCGGTGATATCCCGCTCAAGCGCTAAGAAAAAATGCGCCTTGCCATGCTCATCGAGCAAGGGCGTCACATTAAAGCGGATCCAGTATTCCCGCCCACTTTTGTGGTAATTAATCAACTCCTCTTCCACCGGCTCCAGATTTTCCAGCCCGCGACGAATGCGATCCAGCCGATCCCGTTGCGTTTTAGGGCCTTGCAGCATCCGTGGCGTTTTGCCAATCACCTCGGCAGCACTATAGCCACTGATCCGCTCAAAGGCGGGATTCACATAGATAATCTTGGGACCATCGGGCGCGTTTAGCGGACCGGCTTTGGTCACCACAATGCCCTCGCTTAAATGGCGGGTCAGGCGCTGCATGGAAAAGAGAGGATGGGAAAGTGTATCGTTCATGAAAAGAAGCTGTTTGGCAGCAAAAAATAAATTTTTATAAAACAAACGCTTACAACACTCTTTCACCCAATTCTTTCCAGTGTACCCTGCCGCCAAGCGATAGGCTAGCTTTTTATGCACCAAACCTTTCCAGACGCAGGTCCAGGCGTTGGTCTGGGCGCTGACCCAAGCCCTGGCCGCTAAAGCGGTTTACATCGCGGTTTCTTTTTGCTATAAGACGCGCCCTTTTGGGGGATGATAGGAGGAAAAACATACGCGGGGGTAGCGTGTGTTTAAACGCATAAGGCAATGGCAAAACCGATGAAAATACTGGCAGGAAACAGCAATCGTCCGGTAGCAGAAGCGATTTCACGCTATCTGGAAGTGCCCTTGATGGACGCGACCATCAAGCGTTTTGCCGATAGTGAGGTGTTTGTGGAGATCCACGAAAATGTCCGTGGGGAGGATGTGTTTGTGGTGCAATCCACCTCAGCGCCCGCCAACGACTCCATCATGGAGCTCCTGGTCTGTCTGGATGCGCTGAAGCGTGCCTCTGCGCGTCGTGTGACCGCGGTGATGCCCTATTTTGCTTATGCCCGCCAGGACCGGAAACCCGGGCCACGCACTCCCATTTCCGCCAAGCTCCTGGCCAATGTGATCACGTCTGCCGGTGCCGATCGCGTCCTAACGCTTGATTTACATGCCGGGCAGATCCAGGGATTTTTCGATATCCCAGTGGATAACCTCTACGCGCAGCCCGTGTTGATCGACGACATCAAAGCCCACCATGCGCTTGGTAACATCACGGTGGTATCGCCCGATGTCGGCGGGGTGGTGCGCGCCCGCGCGATTGCGCGTCATATTGATGCCGAACTGGCCATTATCGACAAGCGTCGTCCACGCGCCGGGCAATCCGAGGTGATGAACATCATCGGTGAGGTGCAAGGCAAAGAATGCATCATTGTTGATGACATTGTGGATTCTGCCGGCACGCTATGCAACGCTGCCGCAGCGCTCATGGAGCAAGGGGCGGCCAAAGTGAGTGCCACCATTACCCATGGCGTACTGTCCGGCCCTGCGGTGGAGCGCGTCAACCAATCGGTCTTAAGTCGGCTGGCTATTACCGACAGCATCCTCCCCAGCGAGGCGACCGCCGCCGAACCCAAAATTGCCTCGGTCACCATCGCCCCGCTGATGGCCGAGGCCATGCGTCGTATTTGCGACGAAACCTCCGTTTCTTCGCTATTCAACTAAATATAAAACAATCTGAAAAATCTGGAGCATTTATGATGAGCAACCACACTACACTCAAAGCCATTCGGCGCGAACAAACCGGCAAGAGTGCCGCGCGTGCCGCACGCAACCAAGGCCAATTGCCCGCCATTATTTACGGCGGCAAGGAGCCAGTAAGCATTACCCTGGACGCAAAAGAGCTGGCGGGCGTCCGTCAGCAAGGCGATTTTCTCTCGCGCCTGTGCACGATTGAAGCAGGCGGCACCAGCTGGCAGGTTTTGCCGCGCGAAGTGCAGCTTCACCCGGTCAGCGACCAGCCCCTGCATGTCGACTTCCAGGAAGTGGACGCTGCCGGTCCGGTCCGTGTCGCGGTACGCGTGCAGTTTAACGGCAAGGAAAAATCGCCCGGCTTAAAACGCGGCGGCATCCTCAATGTGGTACGTCGCCACGTGGAAGTGCTCTGCCAGGCGAGTGCCATTCCCGCTTGCATTGAAGCCGATTTGTCGGAGATGGGCATTGGGCAAAGCCTGCATATTGATGCGGTCACCCTCCCTGAAGGGGTGACCCCAACCATTGAGCGTAACTTCACCCTGGCCACCATCACCGG
>JANQHP010000109.1 GCA_028282625.1 Rickettsiales bacterium
GGGGTATTTTGAGTGGAAATGTACATTTCTCCCTGAAAGTGCACGGCACTTCTGCGCTTGAAATGTACCATTTCCTCTTCAAAATCTCCTCCGCCCTCGCATTGTGATCATGACATAACAGTGCCTAGTAGATAGGCCCAGTATATAAGCATGGATCACGTTTTTGTATACAAATTAAAAAGGGCGTGCCGGGTGATGGAGACTAGACACGGTTATTAAGGACTTTGCTCGCAGTGTCTAGAACAACTCAATGTCATCATCGTCGTCTGCACCCGCGCCCTCAGCCGCATTGTCTTGGGTCACACCCAACTGCGACGCATCGTCAATATACCCTTTTTCGATGAGAAGCGTCACAAATTTTTGCTGCAATTCACCAAGCGTAAAAAGCTGCAGCACCTGCATCGCAAAGTCCCTATCCAGCACCTCCGATGCCTCATGCGCCTTTTCATCATCCAGGTGCAACTGATGGATCGTGGCAGAAATGCACCGTTGCAGATATTCCCGCACCGCGTCCAGCACCCGCACCACAATCACCAGATTCTGCGACACCCGGTCCTGAAATTGCATCCCCACAATCGCCATAGAAACCGCACCGAGCAGTTTTTCTGAAGAAAGTGTGGCTTCCTTGATAGCGCTGTCAATCGCCTGACTGCGCTGCTTTAAAGCGCTCTTTGCCTCATCAAGGCTCACTTTTCCTTCACTAAACTGCACGAAAAGCTCTTCAATCGAGCAGGCCTCGTCTTGGTGTTCCACACTGTCTGCTAACGCCGTCAATGCTTCTAAATGTGTTGGCTGCAAGCGGGCATGTTCTGCCATGGTGTTAAAACTCTCACCCAGATCATGCATGCTACCTTCCAGCAACTCATTGACCTTAGGCACCTGGCCGGTGAGCACCTCCATCGCACAAAGCTGGGACTCTGCCACACTTAGCCATCGACGCAAATGATCCCTGGAAGAAGAAACGCCCTCTTTTTCCTCGGCCGGCTCACGTAATATAGAATCTTGTGTATGTCCAGAAGACATCTATGGCCTCATGCTTAAAAAAGAGAACAAGTTGCATCCATACCTACTAAAAAAACCTTAGATTGTAAACCTTAGAAAGTGTTTTTCATACCAAAGCTTTTTCTGTTTTTAAGGAAGATACACATCGTGCCGTTGTTGCTTCATATAGTCCAGCAGAATTTCTAATATGCGGTGCATCAATGGATACAACAGCAAGCTTACGCCCCATTGCAAAGCCACATGGCCATAATCCACCTGTTGCCACCAAAAAAGCGCCATCAACAGCCCGCTCAGCAACATAAAAATGCCGCTCATCACCGCAAAAACCAGCCATATAATCAAGAAATCCTGCTTTTGCAGCTCTTGCTTTTGGCTTTGCATCATCACGGTAAACACGATCAACAGCAGCGGCGTAAGCCCTGGCGGCATGCCATAAAGCAGGTCCTGGAACAACCCTAGAAAAAAAATATGCTGCCTGGAAAAAAAGAGTGGCGCGTAAAGCCAGAAATAAAACACCCCAATCAATATAATCAACGGCGGCACCTTTGTCATGCCAGGCAAGATAAACACAATAAGCGTCAACGCCAGCAATGTGAGCAAAGGCAGGTAATGCAACAAAAGAAGAGAGAGGCGACGCATAGCAATAAATTACATTATGTATATTTCTTAAGATACTGAATAATAATATTTATTTCTTTTTTATTCATAAGCATGGGGGCATGCCCCACATCTGGAATCGTCACTACCTCCACCTCCGATCTTTGTGCCATTTTTTCTGCCGTCTGCGCAAGCAACAAGTCACTTTCTTCGCCGCGCACCACCAATGTTGGACAAGATAACATATCCCACAAGGGCCACATCTCCATATCATGCATCTTGCGTAACGCCCCCCGCTTATTGCGAAACGCATCGGCAAGATGCGGGTCATAGGCCAGGTGAAACCCGCCATCTTCTTCCTCCACCAACATATGCGTGATAACATGCTCCCAATGCTGCGCTTGCTTGATACCAAATGTGGCCATAGCCGTGTGGATAGAGGCTTCTGCCTCCTTGTAGGAATCAAAAGCATAGGGATATGCAATATGTTCTCCAATCCGCCGCAAGGAAGCCGCAGGAATAAAAGGCCCAATATCATTGAGCACCAATGTCTTGATCGCGCCAGGGTGCCACGCTTCTAAGAACATCCCAATCAGCCCTCCCATGGATGTACCAACCCAGTGCACCTCCTGCCACCCAAGATGAGCCAGCAAATGGTCCATATCTGCGACATAAAGCGGATACCCATACAAAGCCGGGTCAGCAAGAAAATCGCTTTGCCCGCGCCCCACAATATCCGGGCACACCACACAATAACCCGCATCGGCCAAATGGCCAGCAAGAAAGTCAAAGTCGCGCCCATTGCGCGTGAGCCCATGCACACACATCACTGGCACACCCTTTGGGTCCCCCCATTGCGTGTATGCTATACGATGCGCCGGCACCTCCGGATGTTTACCTGCATGCAAGGGCCAACAAGGCAAACTTGGCAGTGAAAAAGCAGGACATGAAAAAAAATGTTGTGTCACCTCTGCCATGTTTACAAAAACCGCTCCAGCGTCAACCCATCCAAAGCAATCTCTGGCACACGACCCTCCAGCAAATCCACCACAATACGCGCACTGCCAGCGGCCTGGGTCCATCCAAGCGTCCCGTGTCCCGTATTCAGCAGCAAATTTTTATAGCGGCAGCGCCCAAGAATCGGCGGCCCATCCGGCGTAGAAGGGCGCAAACAGGCCCAGGGCTGGGCTTGTTTCACATCGCCACATCCGGGAAATGTCTGCTGCGCTTGCAGCATAAGATGCTGGATATGCCGGTCATCGATCGCGGTGTCATAGCCTGCAAACTCCGCGGTGCCCGCCACACGTAGCGCACTGCCCAAACGGCTATACACCAACTTATAGGCCTGATGTGTGATACTCAAATGCGGGCATTTTTCTTCGGCAATATCTGGAATGGTAATGCTGTAGCCTTTCATCGGGTAAATCGGCAACTTGATCTGCAAGGCGCGTAGCATCAGCGGGCTATAAGAGCCAAGCGCCATCACATAAGCATCGGCTTTCATCATCCCCCTATCGGTTTCCACACCGGTAATCTGCCCATGCGCCGCATGCAAGCCCACAATGGAAACATTGGGTGTCACACGCATATGCTTGTAATCTTTTTGCACCTTCTGCGCCAAAGCGCGCGTAAACGTCATCACATCACCACTCTCATCCAGCGGGTAATACACCCCTCCCGCCAGCGTAGGAGCAATATGCGCAAGCGCTCCATCCTTCTGCACACATGCATCCGGAGAAAGCACCGAAAAAGGTGCCCCCCATTGCTCTTGCATCGTCGATTGCCGGATAAAGGCGTCCAAATTCTTCTGCGTGGAAAAAACGTGTAAAATACCTTCTTGCCGTTGAAAGAACTCCAAATCCATCGATTCCTGCAACTCACGCAATACCGTGCGGGAATAAAGGCCAAGGCGCAGCAACGCCTCCGTGTTACGTGCCACATTCGTGCGCGTACATTGCCGCAAAAACCGCATTAGCCACTTCCACATATCCGGATCCCACCTGGCAAAGCGCATTTGCAGCGGCGCGTCTTTCTGCCACAGCCACTTTGTCACCGCCTTATAAAGGCTGTGTGGGCTTGCCCACGGTTCCGCGTGGCTATAGGAAAGCTGACCGCCATTGGCAAAGCTGCATTCTTCGGCCACCAACGCTGTCCGGTCGATCACCTCCACCTCATGTCCACGCCTGGCTAAAAAATACGCCGTGGCGATCCCTTGCACACCTGCACCCAGAATAAGGACTTTCATTGCATCTATGCTTCCACTAATACTGGCACGAACACTGGCATTAAGACTGGATTTTCACTCTTAAATATGCAGTTTTACAACAAACCGCCTCAAAGAGAAAAGATTAAATGCACACGCCCTCACCACAGGATATGGAACAGCTTCGTCTCTTTGCAGAAGAGGCCTGTGACTTGGCGGGCGAATTAATACGTGGCTATTACCGCCAGCCGCTTGATGTGGACATCAAGGAGGATGCTTCACCCGTGACGCGCGCCGACCGCGAAGTAGAACGCGCAATCCGCGCCCTGATCCGCCAGCGCTTTCCCGAGCACGGCATCATCGGAGAAGAATTTGAACCCATCCAGCCCGAAGCGCCCTTGCAATGGATCATCGACCCTATTGATGGCACCAAATCCTTTCTGATTGGCCGCCCTATTTTTGGCACATTGCTTTCCCTTGCGCATGAAAAAACGCCCATCCTTGGCATCATCGACCAACCGATCCTAGGTGAACGCTGGATCGGCACATGTCATACGCCGACATGGCTCAACCACGAAGAAATTCATGTGCGTGCGTGTCCTACAATCGAAAAAGCCACATTATGCACCACCTCACCCAATCTGTTTGACCCTAAAGAGCGCCCATGTTTTGAAGCCATTCGCACCGCGTGTCGCTATACCGTTTATGGAGGCGACTGCTACTCTTATGGCCTGCTCGCGCGTGGCGGTGTCGATGCCATCGTAGAAACAGACTTAAAACCGCATGATTTCTGTGCCATTGCACCTGTCATAGAAGGCGCAGGCGGCATCATCACCGATTGGCATGGCAAAGCTTTAAAGCAAAACAGCACCGGACAAGTGCTCGCCTGTGGCGACCATGCCTTGCATGCCGCCATCCTTCCCATGCTCGCCGAAGCCGCTGCCTAAATGCCAGGCCTCCTACCCTCCCTCTTTTATGTCACCTGCGGAGGTGCTGCAGGCTCTGCTCTGCGCTACCTTGTTGGCGGATTGATGTTTCGTACCCTTGGCAGCGGATTCCCCTATGGCACCCTTGCGGTCAACCTGCTGGGCGGATTACTGATGGGCATCCTCATCGGCCTGCTTGCACGCTTTGGCCCACCCGGCCACACGTGGCACTTGCTCCTTGCCACCGGCTTTTTAGGTGGCTTCACCACTTTTTCTGCCTTTTCGCTCGATGTGGTGATGATGCTTCAGCGCAGTGCCTTCATTACCGCCGGGAGCTATATCGCACTATCGGTCATCGGCAGCGTATTCGCCGTTATCCTTGGCATGTGGCTTGTACGCCTCAGCACAGGCTCCTTATGATCCAACTAGAAGTCACCGAGCAAGAAGAAGGCATGCGCCTGGACCGTTGGTGTCGCAAGCGCCATCCGTTGCTGCCTTATCCGCTCGTGCAAAAATGGATCCGCAAAGGGGCCATTCGCATTGAGGGCAAGCGCGCCAAGGCTAGCACGCCTCTTCACGCCGGGCAAAAAATCCGTATGCCTGAACAGGAAGAACCCTCCTCTAGCAACCCTCTAGCAAAACAGGAAGCCTATACCGCCAAGCAGCAGGAGAAGGCAAAGCATTTTCTGGCCACCTACCTCCTTTATGAAGACAAGCACATCCTAGTGTTCAACAAGCCCGCTGGCCTGGCCACGCAAGGCGGCAGCAAAGTGCACTATTCGGTCGATAGCTACATGCACGCCCTTTGGCCTGAACATCCACCCAAACTGGTACATCGGTTGGATAAAGATACCAGCGGCGTGCTCGTGGTCGCCAAAACCGCATCGGCTGCTACCGGACTCACAAAAGCCTTTAAACAACGCACCATTGAGAAGTCCTACATGGCGCTTACAGCAGGCGTGCCACCACAGCGCAGCATGACCCTAACCCATTACTTGCATATTCGTGCCAGCGCAGGAGGCACCGAAAAAACGGTCGCCACGTCCGAACCCACCACACCCCAAGCCAAAGTCGCCATCACCCATATGCAAAAGATCAACCACGCAGGAGATCAAGCCGCCTGGGTGGAGCTCCAACCCGAAACGGGGCGAAAGCATCAAATCAGGGCACAACTTGCCGCCATAGGCTGTCCGGTTGCAGGGGATGGTAAATATGGTGGCAAACAAGCCTTTATCCAAGAACTGGCGCCACAGATGCACCTGCACGCCTCACACCTGAATTTGCAGGCGCTGTGGCCCAACATGCCTATCCATGTGGCCCCACTGCCAGCACATATCACACAAAGCCTTGCGTGGCTGGGGATGGAGCATTCTTTGTAAAAGGAGGTCTTGCCACCTTTTGACCCGCATCCTCGCGCGCGTATCCCGTATCCCCTCCCCCGCCTGCGGGGGAGGTTAGGGCCTGCCCTCCGTAGCTTTAGCGTAGGGGGGTGAGGGGGTGTCCATAAAAACCGTCATCCCGCGACACCGATCGCGGGATCCAGTGCCACAAACCCTGTCATTCCAAAGAGGCTGTAAAGCCGAGTCGGGAATCTCTGTTGCAACATCTTAAGACATAGATAGAGAGATTCCCGCCTAAAGCGGGAATGACGATGACATTATGTGTCATACTGAGCGTAAGCGAAATATCTAAACGGGCTTCCAGCTACCTAAGTAGCAGAACGGTACAATGACTAGATGGGAGGTATCACTAGACACTGTTATTAAAGACTTTGAGCGCAAATAACAAAGTAGAAAAACCCTTAAGCCGCTTGTTGTTCGCGTGCTTTTTTGATCTGTTTTTTAAGCGCCTGTGCCTCGGCAGAAAGCTTGCTATTGCTGGTAGAAAGCAAATAGGCATCCAGGCCACCATTATGGTCAATCGTACGGATCGTGCTGGCCGCCAGCTTCAGGCGAACCATGCGTTTTAAAGCGTCACTATACACAGACGTGTTTTGCACATTCACTTTAAACGTACGACGTGACTTTCGCTGGGAATGCGAAACATTATTGCCCGAAAGTGGGCCTTTTTCCGTGATATCACAACGTCTGGACATCTTGTTCCTCTCTTGCTTCTGACTGATAGTGAGGTGGCGCAGCACCTGCGATGTGCGACTGCCATACTATCCCTAAGATATTTTTTAAGAGGCGCATTACTAAGCGGTAGCAAAAGCAATGTCAACCGTTTTTGCCTTCACGCGGCATATTACACGTGACAGCCGCCCCCCATTGCCCTATCGTCTTATCCCTTATAAACGGCACGCCACTTCCCATGACCTTACCATTGCACACGCTGCAGCAACGCTTCATCCAAGCCATCACGTCCGGTGAAACGGACCCACTTGAAGCCATGCTCACCACCCACCCCAAGCTCACTCCAGAGGAACATATGCAGCTCTATCGCCGCAATGTCCAAGGAGCGATCTTGCATGCCATGGCCTTAACCTACCCGATCGTGGAACAGCTGGTTGGTGAGGAGTTTTTTGCCTTTGCCGTGCAGCAATACCGTAAGCGCCATTTGCCCTCCAGTGGCAATTTGGACCAGTATGGCGCGGAGTTTTCTGCCTTCCTTGCCGAGTTTACACCTGCCAGCTCCCTCCCTTACCTACCCGCCATGGCCGAGCTGGAATGGGCGTTTCACCAAAGTGCCCTGGCGGAGCAAGCAACACCACTAAGCGCCGATGCACTGAACCACATGGCACCAGAAGACTACGCCACCCTGTGCTTTACCACGCACCCTTCCCTAAAACTATTGCACGCGGATTATCCCGTAGATGCCATTTGGGAATTTCACCAGAAGCTGGAAGAAGGCACGGCCACAGAGCCACTGGATATCAGCGAAACAGGTGCCGTATATCTTGCGCTCGTGCGGCCACGTACCCAAGTGCACCTCCACACACTCTCCCCAGCGGAATATCACTTTGTATCCGCCCTCCAAACACAACAAACCCTCTACCAAGGGTTCCAACATGCTTCCCAGGAAGACCCAGAATTTGACCTTGCTTTTTCGTTGCACCGTTTTATGGTCAATGGCATGTTGGTGGATATGCATCACACGCCCATTTAAGGCAAGCATATCAAAGAGCCAAAGCAACCGTATAAAGAGAGTGTAAGCGTGCCCACATCCTCCATGACTGAACGTCTTTGTCGCTTCTCACAAAGTATCCTACGCGTCTTCGATGCACTCTCGCCTCACGTCAGTGCGCTGATCAGCTTGGCGATGCGCATCTGGCTTGGGTTGATCTTCTGGAAATCCGGCCTTACCAAAATTGTCAATTGGGAAACCACCCTGTTCCTCTATGAAGAAGAATACCAAGTTCCTTTCTTACCGCCAGATGTCGCTGCCTACCTTTCCACCGGTGCAGAGCTTATCCTGCCACTGATGCTGCTTGCGGGTTTTGGCACGCGTATTGCCGCAACCGGCCTACTCATCATGACCGCGGTGATTCAACTCACCTACGATGCCAATCACCAGCATATCGTGTGGGGGCTGGTGGCACTTGCCCTTATCCTTCAAGGTGCAGGACATTACTCGGTAGATTTCTTTTTACGAGCAGGCTTCTTGGGCGATACCACCAAACTCGGCAATGCTTCAGCCTTTTTTACCTTCCTTATCACCGGTGCGTTGGTGGTGATGTCTCTTCATGAGCTGGTCGCACTCTTTTTAGGCACACCCTATTGGTGGGAAGGCTTACTCAAAACGTGGCAGTCCATTGGTAGTGCGTAACAGTGACCACGCCGCTTCCTAAACAATACCACCATCAAGAAACCGAAAAACGCTGGCAAAAACACTGGGCCAGCGCCGAGGTGTATACATGGGATGAAAGCAAGTCCAGAGCCGAAAATTTCGTCATTGATACACCACCGCCGACCGTATCGGGCATCTTGCACATGGGCCATATTTATAGCTACACGCAAGCCGATTACGTTGCACGTTTCCAGCGGATGCATGGCAAGAATGTCTTTTATCCCATGGGTTTTGACGATAACGGCCTTCCCACCGAGCGCCTGGTCGAAAAGGTCAAGAAAATCCGTGCCCACCAAATGTCTCGGGAGGATTTTATTCAGGAATGTGAATCCGTGTCGGAAGAGGCACGCAAGGAGTTTCGGCGCTTGTTTGAATCCGTCGCCCTATCCGTAGATTGGAGCCAGGAATACCACACCATCTCCGCCGAATCACGGCAGATTTCCCAGCTTTCCTTCCTCGATTTATACGAGAAAGAACGAGTCTATCGCCAATTGCAGCCCATGTTGTGGGACCCGGTGGATCAAACCGCCATTGCGCAGGCTGAGGTCGAAGACAAAGAGCGTGAAAGCCACTGGAACAACATCACATTTCGTGTTGAAGCCACCGCAGAATCCATCACGATCGGCACCACCCGGCCTGAGCTATTGCCGGCATGCGTCGCGGTATTTTATCACCCCGAAGATGCGCGTTACCAGCACCTTCAAGGCCAGCAAGCCCTCACGCCGCTTTGCAACGTCAAGGTCCCAATCCTGGCCGATGAGTCCGTGCAACCCGATAAAGGCACCGGGCTTGTGATGTGTTGTACCTTTGGCGATGAGACCGATATTCATTGGTGGAAAACCCACGATTTGCCCGCCCGCATCATTTTAGATGCCTATGGAAAGCTGCGCCTGTCTGAAAAATCTTGGCTCAGCGATGCGGCCAAATCGACGCTGACTTCCCTTGAAGGGCTGAAGATTGCTGCGGCCAGAGAAGCCATCGTACCGCTGCTGGAGGAAGCAGGCCTCCTTCAAACGCGCGAACCCATCACCCATGCCGTCAAATGCGCCGAGCGCAGCGGTGCCCCCTTGGAAATTTTGCCTACACAACAATGGTTTATCAAAATTCTGGACCAAAAAGCCGCCCTCAAGCAGCGTGCCGCAGAGTGTAACTGGCATCCGCAATGGATGCAAACCCGTATGGACCAGTGGATTGATGGCCTTTCTTGGGATTGGTGTATCTCCCGCCAACGTTATTTCGGCGTCCCGTTTCCAGTATGGTACCTTTCACCTGTGGATAAGGTGGATGGCAACTATATCAACCGCAGTGACACAGAGCAGATTCTATGCGCCGACCCTTCGCAACTGCCCGTCAATCCCTTGGTGGATATACCCGGAGGCTATGAGGTCATAGACAACGGCCCACAAAACATCCGCTACGTGCAGGATCAGTCCGGCCAAATCTTTCAACTTCGCCCTGAAATCGATGTGATGGATACCTGGGCCACCTCTTCTGTGAGTCCCCAGCTAAGCAGCCGTGGCATCAGCAGCGCGCATACGCTCGACCCGGACCGTCACGCCACCCTTTTCCCTGCCGATTTGCGACCACAAGCGCATGAAATCATTCGCACCTGGGCATTTTATACCGTGGTTAAAGCCCACTTACACGAGCAGACCATCCCGTGGAAAAATCTGATGGTCTCGGGTTGGTGTCTGGCCGAAGACAAGCAGAAAATGAGTAAGTCCAAAGGCAATGTCGTCACACCGGTCGACCTCATTGAAGAACATGGTGCCGATGTGGTCCGCTATTGGAGCTCTACCTCCCGTCTGGGCGCGGATACGGCCTTCTCCCGTGATGTCTTGAAGATTGGCAAGAAGCTGATCAACAAGCTCTGGAACGCCTCCAAATTCGCCGCCATTCACTTGGATAAGGTAGCACAGCCACACACTGCCCAGAAAGATTGTGAAGCACAGATCATTTCCTACAGCGCCGACTTATGGATTTTAAGTCGCCTGCACCACGCGATTGCCAAAGCCACCGAGAGCTTTCAGCAATTCGAATATTGTGTCGCGCGCATTGCCGTGGAAGATTTTTTCTGGAATGATTTTTGTGACAATTACTTAGAGATCGTCAAGGCGCGCGTCTACGATCCTGAAGGCCAGAACCCAGCAGGCCAGCGCTCCGCCGCCCACACCATCTACCATTGCCTGGAGGCCGTGCTGCGTCTGTTTGCGCCTATCCTGCCCCATATTACCGAAGAGCTCTACAGCCATATTTTTCCAGAACAACACCAGGTTTATGGCTCGATCCACGGGCAAGGCACCTGGCCAAATGCGGCGCTTTACCCTATCAACCAAGGTGCAGAAAACGCCGGGCATGCCGCCGTTGCGATTCTAAACGAGGTGCGCAAAGCCAAGGCAGAAGCCAATGTCTCGCTTAAATGGCCCGTGGAGGCACTCACCCTTTTGGCGACCCCTGATACCACCACCCTACCTCAAGATATGCTGGAAGACCTCAAGTCGGTCACACAATCACAGGCCATTCACCTCAAAGAAGCCACGCACAAACCAAGCGCAACAAACGATGCCGACTGGACCGTAGAGGTGCAACTGGCAACGGCTCCCGCTGAAACCGCATAACCCATTCTTCTAACCTGGTACAGAAAGCCACCCCATGTCATACCTCATGATCAAAGCCCTCCACCTCATTGCCGTCATCGCCTGGTCGCTTGGCGCGATCTATCTGCCGCGTGTCTTTG
>JANQHP010000154.1 GCA_028282625.1 Rickettsiales bacterium
TTCTACCATACGCCTCGCTACAACCTGGCCGCGACCGTGTATATGAGCGAAATTTCGGATGCGGAAGGGCGCGAAACCATTGGTGGCGGCACCCAGCGCGCCATTAATGAAGAGGGTGAAATTGAGTTTATGGGGATAGAGATCGAGGGGAGCGCCAATTTAACGCGGCGCTTGAGCATCAAAGGCTCGTTTAGCTACCAGGAAAACGAGGATGCCAGCGGTGTGAAGGATGTGGGTTTTGCGCCCAACCTGATGTTTAAGATCGGTGCGTCATACGAAGATAAGGAACGCGGCTATACCGCGAGTATCTTCAACAGCCATATGGGGGACGCGGCGAATCTTGTGCCGATTAACCCTACCACGCTCAGCATCAACCCGGAGCCCGAAGCCTACAACATGCTGACCGCCAATGTGGAAATAGACATTCCCACTTTTTTTGGGGATAACAGCCTTCCCTTCTCCACCTTCTCGATTTACGGGGAAAATTTGCTGGATGAAGATATCTATGCCACCGACTTTGACGTGCAGGCGGTCAATTCCCAGCCTTATTGGGGCGGACGCGCTTTTTATGCCTCGCTTTCTGCGAAGTTTTAACGGCGGTTTAGCAGCAAAATGCAGGCCGAACGGGTGCGGGCCAAGCGCGCAAAAAGGGCATTTTCCGACAAAAACCAACCAAAAGGCTTGCAATTGGAAACGGGTTCTGGCAGGTTGCGCGCCGGTTCGTTTATGCACCGGCTTGTCAAACGCACCATTTCCTACTATGAACGGGTGATGGTGGCGTCACAAGCACGCATACGGACGCTTAAAACAGGGTGCGTTATTCGAGTGTTAAAGTGCGCACCACATAAACAAAAGGCACCGCGCAGATGCTTGAAGGCAAAAAGCCGCGCGTGATGCCAGAACAGTAGAATTTTTTGATAAAGAGGGACATCCATGACCGAATCCATAGCCTCCATTTCCCATTCTATTTTAGCCGTTGGCGTGATTGCACTGCTTTATGGCATCATCATGATTCGCAGCATCATGAAGGTGGGTACCGGCACCAAAAAGATGCAAGCCATTGCCAGTGCGGTGCAAGAAGGGGCGGCCGCCTATTTGAACCGGCAATATAAGGTGATTGCGTTGGTGGGTGCGATTATTGCGGTGCTGCTGGGCTGGAAGCTGGGCTCCCTGGTGGCGATTGGTTTTGTGATTGGCGCGGTGCTTTCGGGCGTGGCGGGCTATATCGGGATGCATGTTTCGGTGCGCGCGAATGTGCGGACGACCGAGGCGGCGCGGAGTTCTGGGCTTTCCACGGCGCTGAATGTGGCGTTTCGTTCCGGGGCGGTGACCGGCTTGCTTGTCGTGGGCCTTGGCTTGCTCGGC
Source organism: Rickettsiales bacterium (assembly GCA_028282625.1). Classification (GTDB taxonomy): domain Bacteria; phylum Pseudomonadota; class Alphaproteobacteria; order Rickettsiales; family UBA8987; genus JANQHP01. Next base: position 1,366 of record JANQHP010000154.1, read on the forward strand.
GTGACCGGTTATTATGTGTATCTGACCACGCTCGGCGTGGAGATGCGCCATGTGCTGGAAGCGCTGGTGGCACTTTCTTTTGGTGCCTCTTTGATTTCTATCTTCGCACGTCTTGGCGGTGGGATTTTCACCAAAGGTGCCGATGTGGGCGCGGATTTGGTGGGCAAAGTAGAAAACAGCATTCCTGAGGATGACCCGCGTAACCCGGCGACCATTGCGGATAATGTCGGCGATAATGTGGGCGACTGTGCGGGCATGGCAGCCGACCTTTTCGAGACCTATGCGGTGACCATGGTGGCAACCATGCTGCTGGCGGCGATTTTCTTTACCGGCGCAGCGCAGGAGATCTTCCTGCTTTATCCGCTGGCCATTGGCGCGGTGTGTGTGGCAGCTTCGATTGCGGGCACGTTTTTCGTGCGGCTGGGTAAGTCCGGCCATATCATGGGCGCGCTTTACAAGGGGCTGCTTGCGACCGGCGTGCTTTCAGCCGCAGGGATTTACGCGATCACGGACCATTTGGTAGGCAATGGCTCTAGCTTTGCCATTTCCGGGACGCTCTTTACCGGGCTGGATCTGTTCTGGTGTGCCTTTATTGGCCTGGCGGTAACCGGTTTGATTGTGTGGATTACCGAATATTATACCTCGACCGCCTACCGTCCGGTACGTTCGGTCGCCAAAGCTTCGGTGACGGGGCATGGTACCAATGTGATTCAGGGCCTGGCGGTTTCCATGGAAGCGTGCGCGCTGCCGGTGCTGGTGATTTGCGCCGGGATTATTGGCACCTATCTGCTCGCAGGGCTTTATGGGGTTGGGATTGCAGCCACCACCATGCTGGCGCTGGCCGGCATGATTGTGGCACTCGATGCGTATGGTCCGGTGACGGATAACGCGGGCGGCATTGCCGAGATGGCAGGCCTGCCGGCCAAAGTACGCGAAACCACCGACGCGCTGGACGCGGTCGGCAATACCACCAAGGCGGTGACCAAAGGTTATGCGATTGGTTCGGCGGCACTCGCGGCACTCGTGCTGTTTGCGGCCTATACCGAGGATTTGCGGCATTATTTCCCGGATCTAAACGTGGAATTCTCGCTGCAAGACCCTTACGTGGTGATTGGTCTGTTTATCGGTGGCTTGCTGCCTTACCTGTTCGGTGCGCTTGGCATGATGGCAGTCGGCCGTGCGGCGGGCTCGGTGGTGCTGGAAGTGCGTCGCCAGTTTAAGGAGATCAAGGGGATTATGACCGGCAAAGCCAAGCCCGAATATGCGCGTTGCGTGGATCTGCTGACCCAGGCGGCGATCAAGGAGATGATCATTCCATCGCTCCTGCCGATTGTGGTGCCGGTGCTGCTTTACTTCGTCGTGGAGGCCGTGGGTGGCCAGGAAGCGGCCTTCTCAGCACTGGGCGCGATGCTGCTCGGGATCATTATCACGGGTATTTTCGTGGCGATTTCCATGACGTCGGGTGGCGGTGCATGGGACAATGCCAAGAAATATATCGAAGATGGCAACCATGGCGGCAAGGGCTCGGAGGCCCATCATGCGGCGGTCACCGGCGATACGGTCGGCGATCCTTACAAGGATACGGCGGGCCCGGCGGTCAACCCGATGATCAAAATTGCCAATATTGTGGCGATCCTGCTGCTGGCGCTGCTGGCGCACTAGCCGCGCGAATCATGGGTTGTGGGAATAGGTAAGGCCCTAGTGCAACTGACCTTTTACCACCATCCCCGATGCTCGAAGTCGCGGCAGGCCTTGGCACTGCTGCAAGAAAAGGGCTTCACGCCGGAGGTGGTGGAGTACCAGAAGACGCCTCCCTCGCGTGAAACGTTCGCACAGATCGCCGCGTTGCTTCTCCCTACGCTAAAAAAGCTACGGGGGACAGGCGGCGGGGATGTACGCGCGATGATGCGGCAAAAAGATGCACTTTTTAAAGAGCTTGGCCTGGCGGATGCTTCCCTTTCCAACGAGGATCTGTTGGACGCGCTGGCCGAGCATCCGGCGCTGCTGGAACGCCCCGTGCTGGTGGCCACCCAAGCAGATGGCGCCGCCAAGGCGACCGCCAAGGCGGTGATCGGCCGCCCGCCGGAGCGTGTGCTGGACCTTGTGGCCTCATAGGAGGCACGGATGTGGCAGGCACGTGCTAGTAGGATAGACCGATTCCACCGCTATGTGGGGTATGGCGCGCAGTGGATGTTGCTTGCCATGCTGATGCTGATGGTGGCGTCGGTGTTGCAGCGCTACGCCTTGGCGTGGAACCCCGTGTGGCAGCAAGAGTTGATCCAGTGGCTGCATGCGGCGGTCTTTTTGCTGGCCGCCCCCTTTGCGCTGGCACAAAATCGCCATGTGCGGGTGGATGTGTTTTACGCACGTTTTTCTGCGCGCCAGAAGGCATGGATTGAGCTGCTTGGCGCGCTATTGCTGACCGTGCCGGTGTGCGCGGTGCTCGGATGGGTGGCCACCGACTTTATCCTCTCT
>JANQHP010000176.1 GCA_028282625.1 Rickettsiales bacterium
CGCAGTGTTGATCCCGACCAAGCGCCGGCGCAAATCCACCAACGCGCCACCGGAATTGCCGGGATTGATCGCCGCATCGGTCTGGATAAAAAATTCGTAATCCGCCACGCCCACCTCCGTGCGCGCCAAGGCCGAGACAATCCCGCTGGTGACCGTTTGCCCCACCCCAAAAGGATTGCCGATCGCAATCACAATATCGCCGATCAGCACACTATCTTCGGGCGCAAATCCGATCGCGGGAAAGCGTTCGTGCTTCGCTTCGATCTGCAGCAAAGCGAGGTCGGTCTTGGGGTCGGTCAGCACCGGGTAAGCGCTAAATTCCCGCTTATCCGAAAGCACCACGCGCACTTTTTTGCTGCCATCGATCACGTGAAAATTGGTGATCACGAGGCCCTTTTCTTGTACAATCACGCCCGAGCCAAGCGAGTTGACCACCTTTTCCCGCTGCGCCCCAAAGAGCTGCTCAAAGGGCGAGTTCTTGCCAAAAAACTGCTCGAAAAGCGGCTGCCCGGCAAAAGGACTTTGCCGCGCGCGCGTACGCTTCTTGGCGTAAATATTGACCACCGAAGGCGCGGTTTGCTTGACCACCGGCGCAAAGGAAAGCTGCACTTGCTTCTGGCTTTTTGGCACCATTCGCGCAGCATGGGCAGAAGGCCCTGCAGGCCCAAAAACCCACAAGCCTTGCATTACCAGGCAAAAACATAGTAGAATGCTTGCCCTTTTGGCCTTTTTGGCCCTTTTGATGGAATAAACTTGCATAGGCTTAACACGTAACTCCCTTTGGTATCTTTCTACATATAGGTTCTCTTGCATGAAGGAACAACCCTCCAGTGTGGCTCCACTCTCTCCGGCGATGGCGACGGAAGAAAACCCTTACGCGCCGGGCAAAGCGCGTGCGGCCACACGGCTGGTGGTCGCGATGAGCGGTGGGGTCGATAGCTCCACGGTCGCCGCCCACATGCACGCGCAGGGTTATGAAGTGATTGGCATCACTTTGCAGCTCTATGACCACGGCGCGGCGCTGGCCAAGCAAGGCGCCTGCTGCGCGGGGCAGGATATTGCCGATGCGCGCAACGTGTGCCAGCGCCTTGGCATCCCGCATTATGTGCTGAATTACGAAAGCCGCTTCCGCGAGTCGGTGATGGAGGATTTCGCCGACCGCTATTTAGAAGGCTACACGCCGATCCCTTGTGTGAAGTGCAACCAAACGGTGAAGTTTCGCGATTTGCTGGCCACCGCGCGCGACCTGCAGGCCGATGCCCTGCTCACCGGGCACTACATTCAGCGGATGGAAGGCAAACACGGCGCCGAGCTGCATCAGGCCGTCGATGCCACCAAAGACCAGAGCTATTTCCTTTTTGCCACCACGCAAGAGCAGCTGGATTTCCTCCATTTTCCGCTCGGGGGCCTCACCAAAGACCAAACGCGCGAGCTTGCCCTTTCCTACGGTCTGGCCGTGGCCGATAAGCCCGATAGCCAGGATATCTGCTTCGTACCAGATGGCAAATACAGCCAGGTCGTGCAAAAACTGCGGCCGGGCGCGCTGGAGCCAGGCATCATCCGCCATATCGATGGGCGTGAGCTTGGCACCCATCGCGGCATCATCCAGTTCACCCTTGGCCAGCGCCGCGGCTTGGAAATTGCCAGCCCCACCCCGCTCTATGTGACCCATATCGACCCCAGCACCCACACCATCACCGTGGGCCCGGAAGAAGCACTCTACCAGCATCATTGCTGGGTGGAGGGGCTCAATTGGCTCGGAGAGGGCGAAGCGCCAAAAGAGGGCCAGGAGGTGGAAGTCAAGCTCCGCAGCCGCGCAAAGAAAGAGCCCGCCAAACTTTACGCCGAAGCCCATGGCACCTTCCGCATAGCGCTCTGTTCCCCCTCGCGCGCGATCACGCCCGGGCAGGCCTGCGTACTGTATGAGGGCGCACGCGTGCTCGGCGGCGGGTGGATCACCAACCGGCATCAACAAGCCCCAACTCACGAAGCATCACACTAAACATCACGATGTCCGCTTCTGCCACCTCTGTTTTCCGTTCTCCGCTGGCCAAGCGCCTGGTGGGAGAATATGTGTGGCCGCATCGTCGCCTGATCCTGCTGGCCGGGCTGTGCATGCTGCTTGCCGCCGGGGCCACGGCGGGGAATGCGCTACTCATGCGCCCGGTGATGGATGGCATCTTCATCGCGCATGATCTGCAATTGCTCTGGATGATTCCGCTTGCCGTGCTCGGCCTTGCCATCCTCAAGGCGGCTGCCAGCTATGGCCAGGCCGTGCTGATGGCGCGCTTTGGCCAACAGATGGTGCTGGACATGCAAATGGCCCTGTACCGGCACGTCATGCGCACTGATATCCTCCATTTCATGCAGGAAGGCAGCGGCCCGATCATCTCCCGCTTTATCCATGATATCCAGCTGATCCGTCAGCATTTTGTGCAGGTCTTAACCGCCATGGTGCGCGAGTTGATCACCCTGATCGCGCTGGTCGGCGTCATGTTCTATCAAAGCGTGGAATTGACCCTGATGGGGCTGGTCATTATCCCGCTTGGCGCGCTGCCGCTTTCCCGTCTGGCCAAGCGCATGCGCACCATTTCAGGCACCACGCAGGCCCAGCTCGGGCAGTTTACCGCGGCCCTTTCCGATACGTTTGGCGGCATGCGGATCGTCAAGGCCTATGGCCGCGAGGCGTATGAAACCAAGCGCACCCACCGTCGCCTTGCCGAACTGCTCCGCCTCTACCTCAAAGCCGCGCGTATTCAGGCCGCCGCCTCTCCGCTGATGGAAATGCTGGCCGGGCTCGCCGTGGCCGGCGTCATTGCCTATGGCGGTTGGCAGGTGGTCCAAGGAGAGACCACCGCCGGCGCCTTCTCCTCTTTCATCACCGCGCTGCTCATGGCCTATAAGCCGATGAAGTCGCTTTCCACCGTCTATACCCGCCTGCAAGAAGGCATCGCCGCAACCGAGCGTCTCTTCACCGTGCTCGATCAGCCCCCCACCATGGAAGACAAGCCAGGCGCCACCGCGTTACAGCTGGCGCCAGAGCAGGCCGGCATCACGTTTGAACATGTCACCTTCTCCTACCAGGAAGCCGCCGAAACGCCGCAGGCGCTGACCGATATCTCGCTGCATATCCAACCTGGCACTGCCGTGGCACTGGTGGGGCCTTCGGGCGGCGGCAAATCCACCCTCATGCAGATGATCCTGCGCTTTTTTGACCCAGACCAGGGAAGGATCTTGCTGGGCGGGCAGGATATACGCGACGGCACGCTCAAAAGCCTGCGACAACAGATCGCCGTAGTGGACCAGGAAGCGACCCTGTTTGAGGATACGGTCCGCGCCAATATCGCTTACGGTCACAACGAAGCCAGCGAGGAATCCATCGTGCAAGCCGCCAAAGATGCCGCCGCGCATGACTTTATTAGGCAACTCCCTGAAGGCTACGAAACCAAACTCGGTCCAAACGGCGTGCAGCTCTCGGGCGGGCAGCGGCAGCGGATTGCCATCGCGCGTGCCATGGTCCGTAACGCGCCCATCCTGCTGCTCGATGAAGCCACCAGCGCCCTTGATAGCGACAGCGAAGCAGAGGTGCAGCAAGCCCTTGCCCGTCTCATGCAAGGCCGCACCTCGGTGATTATCGCACACCGTCTTTCCACCATTCGCCATGTCGATCAGATTTATGTCCTTGATGGCGGCAAAATCATCGAACAGGGATCGCATGAAGCGCTGCTCCAGCAAGAGGGGCTTTACGCGCGCTTTTACCAGCAACAAATGACGCATCCTCCTAAAAAGGCTTCGTGAGTCCATGCGTCACCTCAAACGCTTGCTCAAACGGCTGCTAAAAACCGCCCCGGTACAATGGTGCCTTGCCGGCTGTATCGCCTCCTATCTGCGCCTGTGTCTGCTGACGGCACGTGTGCAGTGGCCAGAAGGCTTCCCCGAACAAAAGATACCCCCCCACCATTGGTCAGAATCCGGACCGAGGATCGTGGCCTTCTGGCATGGCCGGATGGCCATGGCGGGCTTTGCCACACGCGACCGTGCCCGCGTGCGCGCCCTCATCTCCCGACATGGGGATGGCAGTTTCATCAGCCGCATCATGCGCCTGCTTGGCTTCCGCGCCATTCGTGGCTCGACCGAGCGGCGCGGCTCCGGCAAGCATCGCGGCGGGGCATCGGCGCTGCGGCAATCCATCGCGTGGCTGCGTCAAGGCGGCTATGTGGCCATCACGCCCGATGGGCCACGTGGTCCGGCGCGTGCCGTGCAGGGGCAGATCATCGAACTAGCCGCCCATCAGCACGTCCCCATTCTTCCGCTGACCTTCTCCGCCTCACGCGCCAAAATCCTGCCAGGATGGGACCAGCTCATGCTCCCGCTTCCCTTTGGCCGCCTCGTGATCGAGGCAGGTGAGCCGATCTTCATTCCTCCGGGTGCCAGTGCGGCTGAGCGGGAAAAAGCTGGCAAAAGGTTGGAAGATACGCTAAACCGCATAACAGCACGCGCGGACCAAAAAGCGCGGCAAAGCTAGCGTTTGACGCCATCCGTGCTGCTCCGTGCTGCCATGTGCACACGTCATGAAACCCCACTTTAAAAAAAGAACCCCCACCCCATCTTCCATGAGTCTTAAACTATACCGCAGCATCTTATGGCTTCTTGGGCCGCTGGTGGACCTCTATCTCACCTACCGCAAACTGAAAGGCAAAGAAGACCCGGCTCGCTTTAAAGAGCGGCTTGGCCATGCCAGTGTGGTGCGCCCCTCCGGCCGGCTGGTCTGGATTCACGCCGTGAGCGTGGGGGAAGCCTTAAGCGTCTTGCCGCTTTTGCACCAGATCACCGCATCCTACCCCAACGTCCAGCTGCTTTTGACCACGGGCACAGTGACCTCCGCCCAGCTGCTCAAAAAACGCCTGCCGGAAGACGCCATCCATCAATATGCGCCGATCGATAAAACCTTGCCGGTCCAGCGCTTCTTGGAACATTGGCGCCCCGATGTAGCGCTATGGGTGGAATCCGAACTTTGGCCCAACCTCATTATCGAAACGCATAAAACCGGCTGCGTCATGTTGCAGGTCAACGCGCGCATTTCCGAAACCTCGTTTAACACTTGGAAGCGCTACCCGCACATCGCGCGCAACATGCTCTCCTGTTTTGCCCTGACCCTTGCCCAAAGCACGCGCGATCAGGAGCGATTTGCCACACTTGGTGCCAACGATGCCCGTTTCATCGGCAACATCAAATACGACGCGCCCGCCCTTCCCTCCGACCCGGAAGAAACCGGCAAGCTGATCCAGATGATCGGCGACCGCCCGCTCTGGATTGCAGCCAGCACCCATCCCGGCGAAGAAGAGCAGATAGCCAAAGCCCACGCACAGCTCCAACTCTCCCACGAAACCATGCTGACCATCATCCTGCCGCGTCATCCTGAGCGTGGGAGCGATATTGCCAACATGCTGGAACAGCATGGCCCCGTGGCCCGGCGCGCGGCACACCAACCCATCACAAACCAGACCCAATTTTATGTCGCCGATACGCTCGGGGAGCTTGGTCTGTTCTTTCGCTTGGCCGGCATTGTCTTTATGGGCGGCTCGTTAAGCGAGCATGGCGGCCACAATCCGCTGGAAGCCGCACGGCTGGAATGCGCCCTGCTCACCGGGCCTTACACGCGCAACTTTACCGAAATATATGACGATCTTTCTGCGCACCAGGCCGTGATCCGCGTCAGCGACCATAAAGGGCTCGCGCATGAGGTGGAAACCCTGTTGCTGGACCACGGCAAGCAGGAAGAAGCCGCCCAAAACGCGCTGGAATTCTTAGAAAGCCGGCAAGGTGTCTGCCAGGCCTATTTCGAGGCCATCGCCCCCTACCTCAAGCCGCTGCATATACCATAAAAGGGGGCCTTACCCCCTTAAACCCCCGCCGGCGCATGTGCGCCGCGTCGTTTCGCTCTTCCTTTATTACGCTTGGGGCGGCGCGTAGCCTTAAGCTCCCACTTGGTCGCTACTCGCACGGCAAGCCGTGCTCTGGTTGAGGTACCCATGCACCGCCCTGCCCCCCAGAGCCTCTTGCGCATCGCCACGTCCCGGAGTAAGGTGCCGCTTAACACACCGCACATTTCTTCCACGCGCGCGAACTTTTGACCATGGATTACTTCACCCTTGATACCACCGAATATGCGAACCTTGCCTGGGTGCTGCATGTCTTTTTGGTGGTGTTGGCGACCGGCATTGTGTCGGTCTTTTCGCGCTACATGCTGCAGGCCATGGCGCGCAAAACAGCAGCCAGCAAAAATCTCTGGGATGACGCTCTCTTCCATGCCCTGCGTCGTCCGCTCAAGCTTTTTATCTGGGCCATGGGGCTTTCCTTTGCCTTTTTCCTGGCCTATGAGGGCAAAGATGAAGCCATGCGCCAGGCCGCCCACACCGCGCGCGATATGGCCATCATTGTGAGCCTGGCCTGGTTTGGGCTCCGCTTTGTGCGTTACTGCGAGCTGCATATCTTTGACCACGCGCAAAAAACCACCCTTTCGATGGACCCCACCACCATCTCCGCACTCGCCAAATTGCTGCGGGTGACCATCTTCATCACCGCCGTGCTGGTGGCCATGCAAACGCTGGGCTTTTCCATTACCGGCGTGCTTGCGTTCGGCGGGATCGGCGGGATGGCGGTCGGTTTTGCCGCCAAGGATCTCCTCGCGAATTTCTTTGGTGCGCTGATGATTTACCTCGACCGCCCCTTTGCCGTAGGGGATTGGGTACGCTCCCCGGATCAAAATATTGAAGGCACGATCGAAGATATTGGCTGGCGCCAGACCCGCATCCGCACCTTTGATAAGCGCCCGATTTATGTACCGAATTCGGTGTTTAGCACCATTGTGGTGGAAAACCCCTCGCGCATGAGTCATCGCCGCATTTATGAGACGATCGGCCTGCGCTATGACGATATCGCGCAGGTGCACGCCATCGTGGAAAAAGTCGAAGCCATGCTCAAAAGCCATCCCGATATTGCTACCGACCAGACGCTGATGGTCTATTTCAATAGCTTTGGTGCCTCTTCGCTGGATTTCTTCCTTTATACCTTCACCAAAACCACCAATTGGGAGGAGTTTCACCGTGTGAAGCAGGATGTGTTGCTGAAAGTGGCCGATATTATCGAAGCCCATCGCGCAGAAATTGCCTTCCCCACACGCACGCTACATGTGCAAGCAGCCGATGGCACCGAGCTTGCGGGCAACCTGCCCGACCCGGACATGGCGTAAAAAAGCGGTGTAAAAAAGGACGTGTAGGGGGTCTAAACTACTAGCAGAACGCCCCGTGTTTGCACGAGAGTAAATGCCCCCGTTCGTCATACCGCGCCCCTCTTCGTCATACCGCGACATCGATCGCGGTATCCAGCATGATACATACAAACCTGTCGCCTCTGGATCCCGTGGTCAAGCCACGGGATGACGGACGTACGGAGATCAAATGTCCACAGGGACAACTTATCTATTGTAGAAGAATGGCTTGCTTGCTCCAACAAGCAGAAAAGGGTCATTTGGACTCTACTCTCCCATGCTTTATGAGGTGGATTTTAGGTGGTTTTGAAGACGAAAATACACTGAGATTTTTGAGCATAGCGGGGCTATGTGAATAAAATCGAGGGATATTTGCAGGCCAAAAGCACCAAAAGACGCCCATAAATGGATGGGAGAGTAGGGTCTAGGCCAAAGGGGACGTGTGGGGGGTGGTATTTAATCCACCAGCATGTTGCGGGTCGCTTCAGGCAGCTGCACCACCAAACCGTCTAGGTCCGGCGTCATCATAATCTGGCAGCCAAGACGCGAGGTGTGGGTCAAGCCAAAGGCCAGGTCCAGCATGTCTTCTTCATCCTCCGTGGCTTCGGGCAGCGCGTTGAACACCGCCTCATCTTCCACAATCACGTGGCAGGTTGAGCACGCCAGGGAACCCTCGCACGCCCCCTCCAGCGGAATATCGTTCTTATGGGCCACCTCCAACAGCGAGATACCTTCTGGCGCGTCAATTTCCTTGCGCTGATCACCGTAGACAAAGGTCACTTTGGGCATCGGCCCGCTCCTATATTATATCCAAAACATCGCCAGTATAACGGCTTATGTGCATTTCTCCAGACTTTTAGCAGCCATGAGGCGCAAAAACCTACACGCACAGCATATAGCCCATCCCGCGGATGGTTTTAATGTAGCGCGGCGCGGCGCCGGTATCGTCCAGCTTTTGACGCAGGCGTGTCATCTGTACGTCCACCGAGCGCGCGGAAATGCCGTGCAGCGCACCGGCAATCGCATCACGCGACACCGTCTGCCCCACCGATTCCGCCAGCAAGGCAAGCACCGTCCGCTCGGTCGAGGTCAACACAATCCGCTGCTCCTCACCCTGTGCCTCACGCACCAGCTCGCCGGTGTGCGGAAAAAACACAAAGGGGCCAAACGCCGTTTGCGCGGCCACTTGCGCCGCCCCCTGCGCCTCCCGGGAAAAGGGACGGCACATATTCCGGATACGCAGCAGCAACTCTTCAGGCTCAAAAGGTTTGACCAGATAATCATCGGCCCCCTGCGCCAGCCCCTGGATACGATCCTTGCCCGTATCCATGGCGGTCAGCAACAGCACCGGCATCAAAGGAAACGCTTCCTTCAAGCGCGCCGTCAGCGCCAGGCCACTCTCGCCTGGCATCATAATATCCAAAATCACCGCCGCAATCTCCGGGTGGGTCTGCAACTGCTCCCAGGCCGCCTCGGCATGTTCGGCCTCCACCACCTGGTAGCCGGCGCGCACCATATACTCTTTAAGCAAACCGCGAAGCCGCGCATCGTCATCCACCACCAGGAGGGTCAAAGGGGGAGAGGCCAGAGTCGTGTCGTGCGCAAATGCCATCAAATAGTTGCATCATGGGGTCTTT
>JANQHP010000180.1 GCA_028282625.1 Rickettsiales bacterium
AGCTCAAACGTCGCCAGGGAGGGAACGAATAATGCGTATTGTCTTGATTGCACTGGGCCTTATTGCCTTTCTGCTGATTGGCTCGCTCTATATTGTCAACGAGCGTGAGCAGGTGCTCGTGCTGCGTTTTGGTGAACCGATTGCGGTCATCACCGAGCCCGGTATCTATCTTAAACGCCCATATATGCTCGAAAATGTCGTGCGGTTGGACCGACGCATCCTGCACTTAAATGCCGACCCGCAGGAAGTCATAGCCTCGGATCAGAAGCGTTTGATCGCCGATGCCTTTGCGAAATACCGCATCACCGATCCACTGAAATTTTACCAGACCGTGCGTAATGAGCGCACCGCACGCACCCGTCTGATGCCGATCTTGGATTCCAGGCTGCGTGAGGTGCTGGGGCGTTTTCCGCTGGTGACCCTGCTTTCGGATCAGCGGCGCGAGATGATGCAGACCATCCGTGATAACCTCAACCGCGAGGCCGAAACCTTTGGCATTGAGGTGGTGGATGTACGCATCATGCGCGCGGATCTGCCCAAAGAGAACAGCGACAAAATCTATCGCCGGATGCAGACCGAACGAGAGCGGGAAGCCAAGGAGCTCCGCGCCGAAGGGGCGGAAGAAGCCAAGCGCATCACCTCGCGCGCGGATAAGGAGCGCACCGTGATGCTGGCGGAAGCCGAGAAACAGTCGCAAATGCTCCGCGGTCAGGGCGATGCCGAGGCCACCCGCATTGCCGGCGAAGCCTATGGCCGCGACCTGGAGTTTTATCGCTTCTACCGCTCGCTGCAGGCCTATCGCCAAACGCTTTCCAAGGAAGATACCACCATGGTCCTTTCCCCGGATAGTGAGTTCCTCCAGTTTTTCAACGATATGGAAGGCCGCTAGGCACATAAAGGTGTGCGGCTTGCCATGGGTGTGAAGCAAACCAACCAAGCCCCGCTTGCGCTGATCACCGGCGGCATTGCCAATCTGGGCGGGCAGATCACCGCCCATCTGCTGGAAGCCGGCTGGCAGGTCGCCGCCAGCTATTATGGCTCCAAGGAGCAAGCCGAAAAAATGGCGGCCTCACACGGCGATCCGCTTTCGGTCCACCGCGCTGACCTTACCAAGCCAGATGCCGCCCAAGCGCTGTGGCAGGAGGTCACTGCCGCGCGTGGGCTGCCGCAACTTTTGATCCACAACGCCTCGCTCTTTGAGCGCGCCGAGTTGCTTGAAACCAGCCAAGACCAGCTGGAGCGCCACATGCAGATCCATGCCTATAGTCCCTTCCTGCTGACCCAAGCCTTTGCCACGGCGCATCAGGGGGCGAGCTACCCTTGCCCTACCGCGCAAATCCTTGCCATCACCGACAGCGCCGTCACCGATACCACCACCAGCTACGCAGCCTATCTCGTATCCAAAAAAGCCCTCCAGGCGTTTGTCCCGATGGCCGCCCACACACTCGCGCCACATATCCGCGTCAACGCCATTGCGCCTGGCACCTTGACCGTTTCCAAAGCCATGGATGAGACCGCCAAACAAAAAAAGGCCGCACGTTTGCCCTTGCAAACACTGGCCGATAGCAGCGAGGTGCTTAAAGCGCTAGATTACCTGCTGCGTGCCAAAAGCGTTACCGGCCAAACCCTCTATCCCGATGGCGGGCAGCACCTGGTATAACCGCAGGAAAGGAATTTTTGATGCTTGTCACCATTCACCTAGACCAGATTAAGGCGAAAGTCTTGGTTGGAGCCTTTGAAGAAGAGCGCCATGGGCCGCAACCCATCACCATCGATCTTGCGCTCACCTATGATAGTGCGGATGCGGTCAAAAGCGACGCGCTGGTCGATGCGTTTGATTATTATGACCTCACTACCCGCCTGATTGCGGCCATCGAGCAAACTGATTTTATTCTGCTCGAGCGCTTGGTGGATTATGTGCTGGAATTTGTCACCGAATCGCCGCGCATTACCCACGCCAAGGTAAAAGTCGCCAAGCCGGAAGTGCTGGGCCCCATGGCCGATTGTGTGTCTATTTCTGCCGAGAAATCCCGTTAGATTTTTCTACGCACCAAACACCCGCGCAAAAAGCACCTCCACCCGCTTGGTGTGGTAGCCGATGTCAAAAAGCGCGGCCAAATCCGGCCCGGAGATGCGCGCGGTGACCTCCTCATCCTCCTGCAATTCCTGCAAGAAATTCGCGCCACGCTCCCACACCTTCATCGCATTACGCTGCACCAAGCTATAAGCCTCTTCCCGCGACGCGCCCGCCTGGGTCAGCGCCAGCAACACACGCTGCGAAAAGATCAAGCCGCGCAGCTGGTCCAGATTCTCCTGCATCGCGCCTGGATAAAGCACCAGCCCTTCGATCAGACCCGCCAAACGGTACAGTGCAAAATCTAACGTCACCGTGACATCCGGCCCGATCACCCGCTCCACGGAAGAATGCGAAATGTCGCGTTCATGCCACAGCGCCACATTCTCCATCGCCGGCACCACCGCCATCCGCACCAGGCGCGCAAGCCCCGTCAAATTCTCCGAAAGCACCGGGTTGCGCTTATGCGGCATCGCCGAGCTTCCTTTTTGCCCTTTGCTAAAAAACTCTTCTGCCTCGCGCACTTCGGTCCGCTGCAAATGCCGGATTTCGGTCGCAATATTCTCGATGCTGCTGGCAATCACCCCAAGCGTGGCAAAATAGGCGGCGTGCCGGTCGCGCGGAATAATCTGCGTGGAGATGGTTTCAGGCGCAAGCCCCATTTTCCCTGCCACATACTCTTCCACAAACGGATCAATATTGGCAAACGTCCCCACCGCACCGGAAATCGCACAGGTCGCAATTTCCTTACGCGCCTGGAGCAGACGCTCTTTGCCGCGCGCCATCTCGGCGTAAAACCGTGCAAATTTCAGCCCCATCGTCACTGGCTCCGCGTGGATGCCATGGCTCCGCCCCATGCAGGGCATCTCCTTGCTTTCAAAAGCACGGGCTTTGAGCGCCGCCAGCACCCGGTCCATGCCCTCAAGCAGCAGATCCGTGGCTTCGGTCAGCTGCACCGCAAGTCCCGTATCCAGCAGGTCGGAGCTCGTCATCCCCTGATGCAAAAAGCGTGCTGGCTCACCCACATATTCCGCGACCATCGTCAGAAACGCAATCACATCATGTTTGGTGGTTTGCTCAATGCTATCGGCACGCGCCACATCTTTTGCGGTAAAGGCTTTTGGCGCCTTGTCCCAAATGGCTTTGGCATCCTCCGTTGGAATCACGCCAAGCTCCGCCAGCGCGTCGCACGCATGCGCTTCAATCTTAAACCATAAATCAAAGCGGGCTTGCGGCGACCAAATCGCCGTCATCTCTTTTCGGCTATAACGTGGAATCATCGAAGCTTACTGCTGCCTTAAGGCCGAGCAGCCCAAATGGTTGCCGCGGAAGAGCAAGCAAAGGGAGGAGGCTTCTTCCTCGCTTGAAACCGGCCCGATGCGGATGGAAACCGCCTCACTATTGCCCAGCTCCGAAGGCAGGGTTTTATATTCCAGATTGTTCAGATTATGCTCTGATACCACATCATTAAAGTGACGGAAGGCCAGGCGGCGATTGTCAAACTCACCGATGGTCAGCCAATAATCTCCACCGCCTCGTCTGTAGGCAGCAGGGCGCGGTG
>JANQHP010000195.1 GCA_028282625.1 Rickettsiales bacterium
TTGAGACAGGTCACCATCGTAATTTTACACGTGATGTCACGTAAATGATCCGGCGGACTTGATTGGAGGTCTTTTTTACAGAGAATCCAAGTATACTCAATGGGTGTGCTTGGATTCTTGTTTTTAGGTAGTCCGAGCGGAGCAGAGACGGACGTACCTCAGACTTGCAAAAATATTTCATAAAATGTTTGATTATGTGACGTCACATGAACAGCATTTGCTGAACATGTTCAGCTTGTCACGCGCTATGGCGGATCGGACGAGATGCCTCCCGACCGTCTGGGCGCGGCCGCATGGCAAAAACGCACCGCCGCGGCGAAAGGGCGGATCAAAATGGCCGCCGAAGAGTTGCTTTCGGTCGCCGCCAAGCGCGCCACACGCACCGCGCCTATCTGCCTGCCAGGCGTCGAGTATGAACTCTTTTGCAGCCGCTTTCCTTACCAGGAAACCGAGGACCAGCAATCGGCCATTGAAGATGTACTGGAAGATTTGGCCAAAGGCACCCCCATGGACCGCCTGGTGTGCGGCGATGTGGGCTTTGGCAAAACCGAAGTGGCCTTGCGCGCGGCCTGCGTGGTCGCAAGAACGCTGGAGGAAGAAGAACAAGCCGCAGGAAAAGAGCGTCTGCAAGTCGCCCTGATCGCCCCTACCACATTGTTGTGCCACCAGCATTACCAGCATTTTTTGCAACGCTTTGCCAAAACCGATACACGCATCGGCGTGCTCTCGCGCATGCAAACGACCGCCGAAAACACCCGCACGCGTGAGGCCTTGGAAGCCGGGCAGATCAATATCATCATCGGCACCCACGCGCTGCTCGCACGTTCGGTTCGGTTCAAGCAATTGGGCCTGGTCATTGTCGACGAGGAACAGCGCTTTGGCGTGAAGCAGAAGGAGCGCCTGAAACAATGGCGTGCCAATACGCATGTCTTGACCTTAACCGCCACGCCCATTCCGCGCACTTTGCAGCTTTCGCTAACCGGCATCCGCGAGCTTAGCCTGATCACTACCCCGCCGGTCGACCGTCTGGCCGTGCGTACCCAGGTGATGCCCTGGGACCCGGTGATCCTGCGTGAGGCGGTGCTGCGTGAATATATGCGTGGCGGGCGGATATTTGTGGTCTGCCCCCGCATCAAAGACTTGGAAGAACTGGCGCCACGCCTAAAAAGCCTGGTGCCCGAAGTCACCCTGGCCCAAGCCCATGGCCAGATGGAAAGTGCTGCCCTGGACGCGGTCATGCAGGATTTCATGGAGGGCAAGGTGCAGTTGTTGCTTTGCACCACCATCATTGAGTCGGGGCTGGATATCCCCCAGGCCAATACGTTGATTGTCTACCGCGCCGACCGCTATGGCTTGGCGCAGCTTTATCAGATCCGTGGCAGGGTCGGCCGCTCCCGCGTGCGCGCCTATGCCTATTTGACCCTGCTGCCAAGGGTCGCCTTGACCAAACAGGCGGAAAAACGGCTGCAAGCCATGCAGCAGCTAGATACGCTTGGCGCTGGCTTTCAGCTGGCAAGTCACGACATGGACATCCGCGGATTTGGCAATCTGCTCGGGGAAGAACAATCGGGCCATGTACGCGAGATCGGCGTCGAGCTATACCAGCAGATGCTGCGGGAAACCGTTGAGGCGCTGCGCGTCGTGGAAGATGGCAGCGCTGACGCCACCGACCGTTTTCGTCCACAGCTCAATCTGGGTGTGGCGATCACGATCGCAGAAGACTATATCCCGGATCTGGAGGTACGCATGGGGCTCTATCGGCGTATTTCCGCCTTAAAAACCACCGAGGAAGTGGACGCGATGACCGTGGAAATGGTGGACCGGTTTGGCACGCTGCCCGAACCGGTGGAAAATCTGCTCGAGGTGGTGCGGCTCAAAGCACGGTGCATTCCTCTTCACATTGCAAGCCTGGATACAGGCCCAGGAGGCGCGGTGCTTGGTTTTCACCGCAACCAGCCGCCTAACCCGGAATCTGTATTGCGTCTGGTGCGCGACCACCCGGCGCAATGGAAACTGCGCCAGGACCAGAAGCTGGTCTACCACGCAAAATGGTCCACGCCCTGCGAGCGAATCCGCGGCGTGGTCGCACTGCTGAGCCAACTCGAAGCCGCTTGATGTGGGAACCTTAAGCTTAGCAACCGCCTTAAATCCCCTCTCCCCCACGGGGAGAGGGTGGGCACAACGTGCCCGGGTGAGGGGGTACACGTAGAAAACATCATCCCGTGGCCCCCTGTCGCGCTGTAGTACGCAGTACGAAAGCGGATGGCCGCGGGATCCAGCATGATAGGATCCAATGTTGTGCTTCTGGATACGTCGCCTAAGCCACGGTATGACGGATCACCTGCCACTCTACTAAACTCTCAACTCTAACCACCAACAACTCATCAATAATCCTTGACTTTAGAGTGCCTTACCGCTCCTGCAGCGCTTCCGAAAGCAGGAAGGCAAGCTCCAAACTTTGCGAGCCATTAAGCCGCGGGTCGCAATGCGTATGGTAGCGGTTTTTCAGCTCCACTTCCGAAATTGCCTGCGCGCCGCCGGTGCATTCGGTCACATCCTGCCCAGTCATTTCAATATGCACGCCGCCCGCATGCGTGCCTTCGGCCTTGTGCACCGCAAAAAACTGGCGCACCTCCGCTAATATATCGTTAAACGGGCGCGTTTTTAGCCCGCTTGGCGACTTCACCGTATTGCCATGCATGGGGTCAGAAGACCACACCACATGCCGGCCCTCTTCCTTCACCGCGCGCACCAGCGCCGGCAGCTTCTCACCGATGATGTTCGCACCCATGCGCGTGATCAAAGTCAGGCGACCCGGCTCATTCTCAGGATTGAGCGCATCGATCAAACCGAGCAAAGTCTCGCGGTCCATAGAAGGCCCCACCTTGCAGGCAATGGGGTTCGCGATCCCACGGAAAAACTCGATATGCGCCTCGTCCAGTGCGCGGGTCCGCTCCCCGATCCACAGCAGATGCGCGCTGCAGGCATAATGCGCGTCCGTCGCTTCATCGTAGCGCACAAACGCCTCCTCATAAGGCAGCAGCAAGCCTTCATGCGAGACAAAGAAATCCGCCTCCTGCAGCTGCTTCATCTCCTCGGCATTGACCCGGCAGGCTTCCATAAATTGCAGCGAACGGGTGATGCGCGCCGTCATATCGGCAAAGCGCTTGCCTTGGGGTGAGGTCTGCACGAAATGGTTGTTCAGCGAACTCACATTGCGCAGATTCGCATCCTCACTTTTGGCGAGTGCCCGCAGGAAATTCAGCGTCGCGCCGCTTTGGTAATAGGCATGTTTCAGATGCTCAGGATCGTTGCGACGCGCTGCCTCGCTAAATTCCACTTCGTTGATAATATCTCCGCGATAGCTCGGCAGGGTCACGCCATCCACCGTTTCCGTATCGGCCGAGCGCGGCTTGGCAAATTGGCCTGCAATCCGCCCAAGCTTGACCACCGGCATGCCCGCGCCAAACATCAGCACCATGTTCATCTGCAGCAGCACCTGGAAATAGCGGCGCAGATTTTCTTCGTTAAATTCGGCAAAACTTTCCGCGCAATCCCCGCCCTGCAGCAAAAAGGCCTTGCCAAGCGCCACTTCCGCCAGCTGGGTTTTCAGCAAGCGTATCTCACGCGGGGTCACCAGCGGCGGCAAAGCGGCAAGCTGCCCAAGCACGCTCCCAAGCGCTGCTTCGTCTTCATACGTAGGCTGCTGCTGGATCGGTTTTTGCTGCCAGCTTTGTTTGGTCCAATTCGTCTCTTTGCCTGTCATGCTCGGCTCTTTTCTTTTTAAACGCCCGCTAGTATGCTGCGCCTGAACGAAAAATACAATCGTAGAATGCGATGGGCGCTTCAACTTCCTCTTTGCACGGCCTGGCGTATGTGGCGATGGCCACCTTGATGATGGGCGGGCAGTCGGTCTATGTGAAATGGCTTTTTGCCCACAATATCTCCATGGAAAGCATCTTGCTGATCCGCAATGCCACGATGTTGCTTTGCTTGCTTTTGCTCCTGTTTTTTCAGCATCGGTTGGCGATGCTGCATCATCTTAAAGGGTGGAAAATGGTGCCTTGCCTGATAGGGGGCATTTTGACCTACCATGTGGGCGCGCAGCTGCATATGCAGTCTCTGCATCATATTTCCGCCGGCATGGAGCGCGTGCTGTTTTTTACCTTCCCCGCTTTTTTGCTCCTGTTTAAGGCGGTGGTGGAAAAGCTGCATGTGCCAAGGATAGACTGGGTGGCCCTTGCCCTGGTATGGCTAGGTGTGGGCCTGACGGTAGGCGGCATTTCCTGGCAGGATATTTCGGTGTCTTACTTAAGTGGCGCAGGGTTTGCGCTGCTCAATGCCGCAATTTTTGCCTATTACGTGATCCTCAATCATAGTAACGTGCACCGCATTGGCAGCATGGTGTTTCTGACCTTTGCCATGCTGGGCGGCACGTTGGGCATGTTCACCCAGGCAGCGCTGCAGCAGACGCTGGTGGCATCGCTGGATATCCCGCTTGCCTCGTATGGTTGGATCATGCTTTTTGGCCTGATCTTGGTGACTTCCATGTCGATGCTTTCGCAAGGTATGAAGGTGATTGGGCGTGAGCGCGCAGCGATGATCACCACCCTGGCGCCGGCAATCGGTGTGGTGCTGGGCTACCTGATCCTCCACGAAACGTTCGCGCTTGTACAATTGGTGGGGGCGGCTATAGTACTTGGTGCGATTTTATGTCTGGAGCTGTTTATGGCCCGGGCGCGACGCGCTGCTTCACAGGAACCCTAAACCATGCCCTCAACCGACCCCAACGAGACCATCGCTTTTCAAGGCATTGCCGGCGCGCATTCGGATATGGCGTGCAAGCAGGCTTACCCCTATATGCACACCCTGCCCTGCGAGAGTTTTTCCGAAACGATTGCCGCAGTCGAAGAGGGGAAGGCGCGCTACGCCTTGATTCCGATTGAGAATTCCGAGGCCGGGCGCGTGGCCGAAATCCACAATCTGCTGCCCGATACCAAGCTTAGCATTGTCGGCGAATATTTCCACCGGGTGCACCATCATTTGCTGGGGATTAAGGGCACGAAAAAAGAGGCAGTCAAGGAAGTCTATTCCCATCCGCAAGCGCTCATGCAATGCCGAAAATCCTGCGAAGCGCTTAAGCTAAAGCGCGAACCTTTCATGGATACCGCAGCCGCCGCTGAGGCCGTGGCCAACTGGGCCGACCCAAGCAAGGCAGCACTTGCCTCGCATCTGGCGGCCGAGCTGTATGGGTTGGAAGTGCTGCAGGAGCATATGGAAGATAGCGATAGCAACACCACGCTCTTCTTAACGCTCGCCGAAGAGCCGCTCGACCTTGCCCCCGATGCGCCTGAAACACTGCTCACCAGCATGCTATTCACCACGCGGCATCTTTCGGCCGGGCTGTACAAAGCGCTTGGCGGGTTTGCCACCAACGGGGTGAATTTGGTGAAGCTCGAGAGTTACATCCCCGATTATGCCACGGGCACGGCGCAGTTTTTCATCACGTTTGAAGGGCATCCCCAGGAGCCGACCGTGCAGCAGGCGTTGGAGGAACTCGGCTTTTTCACACAAAAAGCCACGCTGCTTGGCGTCTACCCGGCGGATCAACAAAGCCGCACGACATAGCTATTTCCGTCTTGTTTCGCCGCGGTAGCAGCAGCCCCCAAAAACACGAAAACCGCCCACCTTTCCAAAGAAAGGGGGCGGCTTCGCGGAGCGAAGAGGCCGGGTCAGGATGGCCTCCTGGATTCCCGCCAACGGCGGAAGTCCGCAACTCCCCTGAGGACAATCTGGACCCCGAAATCGAGGTAAGCAAAAAGGATTGGATAGAGCCACAACTCAACCCACATTTCCGGGTTTTGCCAGATTATCAGCGCGCACAGCACCGCCAACGATCCCCATAATAAAGCCCAAAACTTGGCAAGCCGCCAGTTGTAAACGGGCTCGTGCCTCAACAAACTCTTGATAAGAAGCACTGGAATTACTTTCAAGAGCAACATACCCATAACGCCGATGGCGAAGATCAAAGGGCCCTGCGTTTCTGGCATGCCACCAAACATTACTAACAAAGACAATAGGAAAAAAGTGAAAAGAATCCCTACGGCCCCAAACGCCATCACCAAACGAACCAACCAGAAGCACTGGTCGAAGAACTCGAACAGTTTCCGTTTCATCGAAAACCTCCATGAAGTCGCCTTTCAATAGGCGACGAGAGTTTTATGGTACACCCGAAGTGTACCTGGTTAACATTAACGGGAATGATTTTACTATAAAATAAATAAAAAGTAAAGTTTTATGGGTGGAGATACAAGAGAGAGGGTTAGGGCCTGTCCTTAACAAGCTTTAGCGTAGGTGCCCCATATCCCCTCCCCCTTTCAGGGGGGAGGACTAGGGAGGGGGTGTTGTTTATAAGCGGGGGCCTTAACCCCCTTAAACCCCCGCCGGTGCACGAGCACCGCGTCGCTTCGCTCCTACTCGCGGGCTTAAAAG
>JANQHP010000012.1 GCA_028282625.1 Rickettsiales bacterium
TAGAAACAATCCAGTAAACCGTATCGCTTCTATCGTATAGGAGGGTGTTGTAATGTTTGTTGCCACCCGCTCTCGGTAACCACGAAACTTATACAACCATCGGTTGTTCGTCAACCCCCTTTGTGCAATTTCTTGCACGCCAGGTGTCTTACACCACCCCACATTCTTCCATTGCCACACCCGCCTGACTCACGTTACTATAGGAAGGTTTCTGCAAAAAACATCGTAAAAGGCCGCCCAACATGCACCATAAACGCCGCATCACCGAACAATTGATGGAATATTGGACCCAGCTGGAAAAAGAAGGTCCGCTTCCCTCCATCCAGGCCCTCGACCCCGGCCAATTGCAGCATTGCTGGAGCGATTGCTTTATCGTCGAAATTATTCCCGATCACACCGAGCCCTTTGGACGCAACCATCGGCACGACTACCAGTTTCTGGGCGAAAGCCTGCGCGACCTCTTTAGCGGCGATCTAAGCAGCGCGTCGGTGCTTTCCATCACCGATATGCTGGCCTATTGCTACCACGATGTGGTGCAAAAAAAGGCACCACGCACGGATGAATATGAACTCACCACCATCACGCAAGAACAGATCAAATATCGCCGCATTCTTCTGCCGATGGGCGATGCAAGCGGCGCGGTGACGCATGTTTTAGGTGGGTGGCGTTGCGCGATTGACCGCCAGTCTGAAAATTAGGCACTGTTCTTAAAGCATGTTTCCTGATACCGCCCTGCTCAGGCAGTATAGTTACCCGTATTACCTCACAGGCCTGCTTTGCCCTGCCGCCTTACGCGCGCGCCTTTTTGCCTTGGCAGCTCTCGAGGCCGAGCTTTGCACCATCCCGGCTAAAACCTCAGAGGCCATGCTGGGTGTGTTGCGCCTGCAATGGTGGCAACAAGAGCTCAAGCGTACCCTCACAAGCGATCCACCCTCCAACCATCCGCTGTTGCAGCATCTGCTTAGCCTGCACCATACCCATCCCTTCGACCCAGAAGCCTTGCATCACCTTATCCAGGCCCACGCACTCTGGCTGGAAGAAGCACCGCCAAGCGAAGAAGCGCTGCTGGCATACACCGACCATGTGGATGCCACCCTGCTCCGCCAGGCGCTTGCACCGCTTGGAGAAGGCAGCGCCGCGCTGGAGCCACTGCTTATGCCGATCAGCCGCGCGATTGGCGTGCTGCGTATCACCGCAAAGCTTGACCCTAGCCCCACATGGACCGAGCAGATTCAGCAGGCGACAGAAACTGTCACCCAAGCACGCACCCACCTAAGAGCAAAGGCCCTGTCGCCTGCGCAAAAACCTGCCTATCAACTACTGATACGCCTCCATCGCCTGGCCACCTGGAGCGTAAAACAAGCCAGCGCCAACCAGCACCCACCCCACATCGCCCCGCTTACCACGCGTGGGTTTTTGCATGTATTGACTGGGGTGTAAACAATCATACATCCCACTCACCCCTAAACTCCAACCACTCAACTCTCAATCCAACAAAGAACAGGCTTGACCTTTGCTCCTTCGGTAGGTATATATGCGGGCCCTTTTAAAGAGATAAAGCGCTACTCAAGCACGAACTTAAGCAAAGAGACTTCTCATGAAACGCACCTTTCAGCCCAGTGTTATTGTACGCAAGCGTCGTCACGGCTTCCGTTCGCGCATGGCTACCCTCGGCGGACGCAAGATACTGAACGCGCGTCGTGCCAAGGGCCGCAAGCGTCTGTGCGCTTAAGCACCATCCTTATCTTTGGACATATGCCTGTTCTGCATCGCCTGAAGAAACGTGCCGGCTTTTTGGCGGCGGCGAAAGAAGATCGCCATGTGGCTACCAAAGGCCTGGTACTGCAAGCGCGTTTGCGCAAGGCAGAAGAACCCCACACCACACCCAAAGCCATCCGCCTAGGCTTTACCGCCACCAAACGTCTTGGCAACGCCGTGCAGCGCAACCGCGTCAAGCGCCGCCTGCGTGCCTTAGCGCAGCATCTTGGCACGCAATCCTCCCTTTTAAAGCCGGGTTTTGACTACGTGCTGATCGGGCGCATCCATACGGCCAGCCGCCCGTTTGCCGCCTTGGAAAAAGATTTGCGCTACGCCCTGCATCACATCCATGCCCCCAAACCTGCCTCTTAATGCTTAAGCATGCAATCACCTGACCAGTCCAAAAACCTGATATGGGCCATTGGTATTTCCATGGCGTTGCTCTTGGTATGGGATTACCTCTATTTGACCCCGCAAAGGGAGGCACAGCAAGCCTTCTATGCCAAGAAACAAGCCGCCGCGCAGCAAGAGGGTGCCACGCACAGCTTGCCACACACTCTGCAAGCGTCACGCCAAACAGCGCTTGACTCTGACCAGGCCCATGCGGAGGTTGCTCCCGCAGAGGAGGCCTCGCCTCGTATCCCCATTGAAACCGTTGCGTTAAAGGGCAGTATCCGTTTGCGTGGGGCACGTTTTGACGACATCATCCTTCAGCGCTACCAGGCAGAGCAGAAGGAGGAGAGCCCTCCCGTCACCTTGATCACGCATCAGGAAGGCACGCGTCATTTTGCGGAAACCGGTTGGCTTTCAGCTACACCCAATATGGCAGCACCCACCGCCAATACCCTTTGGACCGCCCAAAATCCGGATGCCACGCTGACCGCTCAAAATCCTCTGATCCTCTTTTGGGAAAACCCCGAGGGCGTACGTTTTGAGCAACATATCAGCCT
>JANQHP010000013.1 GCA_028282625.1 Rickettsiales bacterium
TAGAAACAATCCAGTAAACCGTATCGCTTCTATCGTATAGGAGGGTGTTGTAATGTTTGTTGCCACCCGCTCTCGGTAACCACGAAACTTATACAACCACAGGTAGTTCGTCAACCCCCTTTGTGCAATTATTGATAAAAAATTGTCCTTGACCGGCAGAAAAACCACCCAACCCGATCTGCTAAGCATCATCTTAGACACCGTTATCCAAGTCTTTGCGCGCAGCATTTTGGAGCATGTTGCCTGCGAAAATAGTCCGATGATTGGAAGGAATAGTGGGGCTATTTCAACAATAAGCGGGCTATTTGCAGCGCAAAAGGGTCAAAAGAATGCCTCAAATGACTTTGTTAACGGTGTCTAAGACTTTTTCATTGACTTCACCGACAAAAAAATCAGCATGCCGCCTATGCACGGCACCAATCCCATACGCCAACCGATCCAAGGTGATAGCACCCATCTGGATATACAGGAAATCTTCCCAACGCTCCAGGGAGAAGGACCGCATGCCGGCAAGCCGGCGGTCTTTATTCGGCTTGGCGGATGCAATCTTGCCTGCGATTTTTGTGATACCGAATTTGAGTCGTTTACCTCACAACCCCTCGCGTCCATCCTGCAATCCGTCCATCGCCACAGCCAAAATACTGAAAACACCCGCACCCACCCGCTGATTGTCCTCACCGGTGGTGAGCCACTGCGTCAACCCATTGCGCCCTTATGTGAGGCCCTGCTGGAAGCAGGCCACACCATCCAGATTGAAACCAACGGCACCCTCTACCGTCCCTTGCCCAGCGCCGTTCAGATGGTCGTCTCGCCCAAATCCACCCAGCAAGGCTATGGCACCTTAAGGGAAGACCTCATCCCCCACACCATTGCCCTTAAATACCTTGTTTCCACCCACCACCCACACTACCGCACCGTGCCCAAAGTCAGCAAACCCTGGCAACATATCCCCCTATATGTCCAGCCCATGGACGAGTATGACGAAGCACGTAACCAAGCCAATTGTGACTATGCGCTCCGCCTGGCGCGTGAGCAGGGCTTTACTCTCTCGCTACAGTGGCATAAGCTCCTGCAAATCCCTTAAAAACCGCATAGACTCATGCCGCACACTGCTTCCCACCCCTCTTCAGCCCCGCGCAAAGCCGTGGTGCTGCTTTCTGGCGGCATGGACTCCGCCACCACGTTGGCCATCAGCAAAGCGCAAGGCTTTTTGCCGCATGCGCTTAGCTTTTCCTATGGGCAGCGTAACATCGCCGAGCTGGACCGCGCGCGCATCCTGGCCGAAACATTGCACGCCGCCGAGCATAAAATCGCCACCATCGATTTACGCCTCTTTGGCGGATCCGCCCTGACCGATAGCCTTGAAGTGCCCAAAAATCAGCCTGTTGAAAGCATCGGGGCCACCATCCCTGTCACCTATGTGCCAGCACGCAATACCATTTTCCTGGCCTACGCGCTGGCCTACGCCGAAACTATTCAAGCGTTTGATATCTTCATCGGGGTCAACGCCATGGATTATAGCGGTTACCCGGATTGTCGTCCGGAATTCATCGCGCAATTTGAGGCGATGGCCAACCTGGCGCTTGCCGCCTGTGTGGATAAAGAGGAACAACAGAGCATGCGTATCCACACCCCCTTGCTGCATCAAACCAAGGCCGAAATCATTGCCACCGGCCTTAAACTAAAGGTGCCTTACGAGCATACGCTCAGCTGCTATGACCCTGATGAAGATGGCAACCCCTGCGGCGCGTGCGATGCCTGTCTCCTGCGGCAAAAAGGCTTTGCCGCCAACGGCATAGAAGACCCAGCCTAGCAGGCGGGGCGCCTTCTTACCTTTCATGTCGCTGAAAACCACACCCCCAAAAAAACCACACCAAAATGGGCCGAGAACAGGAGACTGGTGATAGTAGAAACAATCCAGTAAACCGTATCGCTTCTATCGTATAGGAGGGTGTTGTAATGTTTGTTGCCACCCGC
>JANQHP010000058.1 GCA_028282625.1 Rickettsiales bacterium
GCCCGGCGGCCAGGCGTGATTTTGGCAAGGACCCTGCCGCCGGGCGAAGCCCATACGCGCCCTTGCCAAAATAAATCTCATTGAGATACAGCTCTAAAATACGCGTCTTGCTAAGCGCCTGCTCCACACGGATCGCCAGCACCATCTCGCGGATCTTGCGCAGCAGCGTCCGCTCCGGCGACAGCAAGGTATTTTTGACCAGCTGCTGGGTAATCGTGGAAGCGCCCTGGATGCGCATGTTCGGATGTACCCCAGAAAGCACCGCGCGAAGCAGAGCAATAATATCCACGCCAGGATGGGCATAAAAACGCTGATCTTCGGCCGCAATAAAGGCCTGCTGCACCTCCAAAGGCACCGCGTGCAGCGGCACAAAATGGCGCGTAAACCTTCCCTGACCGGCATCCAAAGGCGTGCCGTTGCTGGCATAAAAGCGATTGGGGTAGTGCGGCGTATAATCCACAAGCGACGCAATCGGCGGCAGGTCGAAGGAAAGCTTCTGCAACCCCATACCAAGCAGAAGCAGCCCCACAATCAAACAGGCGCTACCATGCGAATAAAGTCGTCGCAGAAAAGAACGAAACATCATCGGCTAGGCTCTGTTGAGATTTTGTGTCATCAGAACCTACTTCGCATAAGGATTTTTCTGTTTACGCAGATGCAACCGCACCGGCACCTGCGTCAGGTCAAACTGCTCCTGCAGGCTGTTGGTCAAATAGCGCAGATAGCTGGCCGGTAAGCCCTTGACCGCGCTCGAAGAGAAACACACAAAGCCAGGCGGTCGCGTTTTGACCTGCGTAATATAGCGCAGCCGGATCCGCTTGCCCTGCACCATCGGCGGCGGATGGCGGGTGGTCGCCTGCTCCAGCCAGCGATTCAGCACCCCGGTCGTCAGCCTTCGGTTCCAGATCGCATAGACCGAAAACACCGCTTCCATCAACCGGTTTAAACGCTGCCCCGTACGCGCCGAAAGCGTGACAATGGGCACATGTTTGGCCTGCACCAGCGAGGTTTCCAGCCGGTCGCGGATCTGCTCCAGGCAAGCCTCCTTGTCCTTGATCTTGTCCCATTTATTCACCACCAGCACCAGCGCGCGCCCCTCTTTGAGCACATGCGCGGCCAGCCGCCGATCCATCACATCCAGCGCCATCGTCGCATCCAGCACCAGCGCGACCACATGCGCGTAATCAATCGCATGAAAACTGTCGGTGGCCGAAAGGGATTCCGCCCCCGCCTCGCGCTTAGGCTTCTTGCGCAAACCCGCCGTATCCACCAGCCGCACAGGCCGGTCCTGCCACTGCCAATCAACATATACCGAGTCCCGCGTGGTGCCGGCCACCGGCGAGGCAATCACACGCTCCTCTTGAAGCAATGCATTGCATAGCGTGGATTTCCCTACGTTCGGGCGGCCCACAATCGCAAGCTGCAGCGGGGTATCCTGGTCCTCCTCCTCGGCGTCTTCCAGCTCGATACCTTCCCCCGCCTGCACCTCTTCTTCTGCGGACGCCTGGCCTGGCAGATAGGGTGCAAGCGCCTCCTCCAGCAGGCCGACCCCAAGCCCGTGCTCGGCAGAAAGGGCTATCGGCTCACCAAAACCAAGCCGCATGGCCTCATAAAGCGCCTCGTCTGTTTTGTGGCTCTCACATTTATTGGCAATCAGCAGAATCGGCTTTCTCTGTCTGCGAATCGTCGCCGCAAAGTCCAGATCCAGCGGCGTCACCCCGGCCCTGGCATCAAAGATAAACAGCAAAATATCAGCCTCTTCCATCGCGGCTTTGGTGCTTGCCATCATCGCCGCCTGG
>JANQHP010000067.1 GCA_028282625.1 Rickettsiales bacterium
ATGTTTCCTTGCCGGTCCGTCCGGAAACCAAAGGGAGCTTGCACCCTATTTCTGCGGTGATGGAAGAGGTGGTGCAGCTCTTTTCTGCGATGGGGTTTGTGGTTGCAGAAGGGCCGGAAATTGAGGATGATTTTCATAATTTTACCGCGCTGAATATCCCGGAAAACCACCCGGCGCGGCAAATGCATGACACGTTTTATTTTCCGCAAGAAGGGGAGGGCGAAGCTCATTTGCTGCGTACGCATACCTCTTCGGTACAGATTCGTTATATGGAAGAGCACAAGCCACCCTTGCGGATTCTGGTGCCAGGTCGTGCCTATCGCTGTGATTATGACTTGACGCATACGCCGATGTTTCATCAGATCGAAGGGCTGGTGATTGAGAAAAACATTACGATGGCGCATTTAAAGGGCTGCTTGCAGGAATTTATGCAGCGCTTTTTTGAGGTAGAGGGTTTGCCGGTGCGTTTTAGGCCGAGCTTTTTCCCTTTTACCGAGCCTTCGGCGGAGATGGATATTGGATGTGCGCATAGTCGCGAAGGGCTCGTGATTGGCGGTGGCGATGACTGGATGGAAGTGCTCGGTTGCGGCATGGTGCACCCGAATGTGTTGCGCCATGTGGGGCTGGACCCGGAGGCATATCAAGGCATGGCGTTTGGGATGGGGCTCGAGCGGCTTGCGATGCTGAAATATAATATTCCGGATTTGCGTACCTTTTTTGAAGGCGATGTGCGCTGGCTTCACCATTATGGTTTTTCTCCGGCAGCCTAGACAACAGGTGGCACCCTTCCTTCCGACATTGGCTGAGATAGAGTCTGACTACCAGGGGTATATCATTGACTTATGGGGGGTTTTGCATGATGGGGGAACCGCTTATCCCGGTGCGCATGATGCGTTAGCCAGGTTACAAGATTTGCGCAAGCAGGTTTTGCTGCTTTCGAACGCACCCAGGCGCGCGTTTAAGGCGGAGCAGGTGTTAGAGGGGCTTGGTTTTACCAAGGGGTTGTACCAGCATGTGCTGACTTCGGGCGAGGCGGTGTGGCAGCATATGCAACGCGCTGCAGACTCTAGCGCGGACCCTCTTCCTTATGTGTATATTGGGCCGGAAAAAGACGCGGATTTGCTGGAAGGCATGGCTTATCGGGTGGTGGAGGATGCAAAAGCGGCGACATGTGCCGTGGCCACGGGGTTTGATGATTTTGGGCAGGGGCTTGAAAGCAAGCAGGCACAGCTGGATGCTTGCCTGGAGGCGGGCCTTCCGCTGGTGTGTGCCAATCCGGACCGTGAGGTGGTCAAGCGCGATGGCAGGCGGATGGCCTGTGCCGGTTTGATGGGGGAATATTATGTGGATCGTGGTGGTCAGGTGCAGTGGTTTGGCAAGCCTTACGCCGCCGTGTATAGCCAAGCATTGGGGCTGCTTGATGTACCCAAAGCAAAGATTTTGGCCATCGGGGATAGTTTGCATACGGATATTGCCGGAGCGGCCGGTTTTGGTATAGACTCCGCGTTGGTCACGGGCGGAATTTTAGCAGACGCGCTGCAGGTGGATCATCAAGGCGCACCGGATGAAAAAGCGCTGCAGAGACTGTGCGAGGAGGAAGGTGCCGTGCCAAGTTATATCTTACCCGGGTTGGTATAAAGGATGAAGAACTATCGCGTGTATATGGTGTTGTTGTGGGCGGTAGCACTGCTGCCTTTTTCGGCGCATGCGGTGCTAAAGATTGATATTACCCAGGGCGTGCGGGAACCTTTGCCCGTGGCGATTCCCGATTTTTCCAGTTCGGTGAAGCCGGACATCGCACGCGATATCACACGGGTGGTGGAGGCCGATCTGGAGCGATCCGGGTTGTTTGATTCCCTGGATCCTAAGGCGTTTATTCAAGCGATCGACACGGTGGATACCTGGCCACGTTTTGCCGATTGGCGTGTGATTGGTGCGCAGGCATTGCTGACCGGTTCCCTGACGCAGCTGGAAAATGGCAAATTACAGATTGCTTACCGCTTGTGGGATGTGTTGGATCAGCGGCAAGTGGCGGGCAAGTCCTATACGGCAGAAGCTAAGCATTGGCGGAGGTTGGCGCATTTGGTGGCCGATGATGTGTATACCAGGTTAACGGGGGAGTCCGGGCTGTTTGATTCAAGGATTGCTTATGTGGCGGAGTCTTTGGACCCGGTGACCAATCAGCGGATCAAGCGTCTTGCGATTATGGATCAGGACGGCGCGGTGCATCATTATTTGACGCGCGGGGACCGGTTGGTGTTGACCCCGCGCTTTGACCCCAATTTGCAGCGCTTGATTTATTTAAGTTATGAGGGGCATCAACCGAGTGTGCATCTTTATGATTTGGAAACGGGGAGAACACGGCTACTGGGCCAGTTTCCGGGTATTTCCTTTGCGCCACGTTTTTCGCCCGATGGTCAGGATGCGATTTTTTCGATCTCGCAAGGAGGCAATAGTGATATTTACCGGATGGATTTGCGGCGTGGGGCGCTGAACCGGCTGACGCGCGATCGGGCGATTGATACTTCGCCTTCTTACGCGCCAGATGGCAAGCAAGTGGTGTTTAACTCGGACCGTGGCGGCTCGCAGCAGCTTTACGTGATGGAACGTGATGGCAGTGAGGTACGGCGGATTAGCTGTGGCGAGGGGAGTTATGCCACGCCGGTATGGTCGCCGCGTGGTGATTGGATTGCCTTTACGCGGATGCACAAGGGCAAGTTTTATATTGGTATTATGCGCCCCGATGGCACGGAAGAGCGGCTGCTGACCGAAAGCTATTTGGATGAGGGACCAAGCTGGGCACCGAACGGACGCGTGCTGATCTTTAGCCGATCCACGCCCTCACGAGGGAACAAGCCCGGCACGTCCTATCTCTACAGTGTGGACTTAACCGGCTACCATTTAAAGCGGGTGAATACACCGGGGCAGGCGTCGGATCCGGCGTGGTCTGCGTTATTGCCTAAATAACCCCATCACACATCATATAATCGGCTGCAAACAACAGGTTTCTGCGCTTCCGGTACTCATGTACCTTGATGTACACTGCGTTCCGGTTCTTAAAACCTGTTATTTTCGCTCGATTCTCTAACGCGTGCTGGGGTTATTTAGAACCCAGGCCCTTTGACTGCCAGGCACTTACCTCTGGTTGGGCTCGGTTTTGGGCATGTTGCGCAGGATCCACCATTGCTGGATGATGGAAAGCAGGTTGCTGACAGTCCAGTAGAGGACAAGGCCGGCTGGAAAGGCGGCAAGGATGAGCAGCAAGACAAACGGCATCCAGCGCATGACCATGGCCTGGGTGGGGTCGGTGGGCGGTGGGCTCAGCTTCTGCTGGATGACCATGCTAAGCGCAAAGAGGATGGGCAACACGCCAATGGCAGGCAGCCACGTGGGCACATCCCAGGGCATCAGGCCGAAGAGGTTGAGTATGTTGGTGGGGTCGGCCGCGGAAAGATCATGAATCCAGCCATAAAAGGGTGCATGACGCATCTCAATGCTCACATAGAGCACCTTATAGAGCGCGAAAAAGATCGGGATTTGCAGCAGGAGCGGCAAGCAACCGGCCAGCGGGTTGATTTGTTTGCGTTTGTAAAGCGCCATCATTTCCTGGTTGATCTTCATGCGGTCGTTGGCATAGCGTTCCCGCATGGCCATGATCTCGGGGGCGACCTCGCGCATGCGCGCCATGGAGCGATAGGATTTTTGCGCCAGCGGAAAGAGCAAGAGCTTGACCACAAGGGTCAGCAGCAAAATCGCCAGACCGAAATTGCCAAGCCAGCTATAAAAGAAAAGCAGAATGAGCGAAAGCGGCTTGGTAAAGAAATAGAGCCAGCCAAGGTCAAGGGCGCGGTCAAAAAGTGGGATATTAAAGTCTTGCGCGTAGGCATCCAGCAATTCCAGTTTTTTGGCGCCGGCAAACAGATGCAAGGTCATTTCAGTGGTTGCACCGGGTGCGACGGTATGTGCTTCCATGCGAAGATCGGCCTGATAGGAAGGCGACCCTGATGTTTGGATGGCGGTAAACTTTGCATCAAAGGGTGCGTTGCCGGACTTTTGGTCAGGAATCAGAGCGCTGAGCCAGTATTTATCGGCAAAGCCGAGCCAGCCCTTTTGGTCCGAAAACGGGCTTTTCTTGTCTTCATCCAGGTTGTCGTAGCCGATTTCTTCCAACACGTCTCCAAACACGCCCAAGGGCCCTTCATAGGAAATATAGGTCATGTTGGAACCCTCTTCCTCCGGTTTGGTGCGCTGGATCAGCCCATAAGGAAAGAGCGCTAAGGTCGCATTGGTCGGGTTGATGACTTTGTGCGTGATGGTGAAGAGGTAGTTTTTATCCAGGCTGATATGTTGCTCAAAACGTACGCCCTCGGGGTTTTCCCAAAAGAGGATCAGAGGATTTTGAGCGGTCAGCGTGGCATCCGGATTTTGGGCGGTC
>JANQHP010000082.1 GCA_028282625.1 Rickettsiales bacterium
ACGCCACTTCCACAATGATAGGATTTTCGGCCACTTTGATGTGCAGCACGGTGCCTTCGAGTTTGATGAACGCATCGGCAAACAGTCCGGTATCGAACAGGTTGGACAGGCCGGTATCCAAGGCTTGCGCGGTGGCGAAATCGCCGGGCTTGAGCCCCACAAAAGATTCAATGGTGACCACCTCAATGCGCTGGCTGCCTTCGACCTTGATTGCAGAAATTTTGGGCGCGGATTGTTGCGGAGGCGTGGGGTTTTCTGCCGCCTGTGTGCGGGTTTCTTGCGCGATGGCAGGCGTGAGCGCGCCGGCAAAGGCCAGCAAAGCAACGCAGAGAAAAAACCGGGAAAAGAAAAGCCGCATCACGCTTATTGTTTACCTCTTTAAAAAAGCAAGCCACACAGAAAAATATTGGTTACAAAATGCCAAAATGCCTCAGGTCGTTGACCAGTGCAAGCGCCATGACGCCCATCAGTAACACAAAACCTACGCGGAAGATAGCCTCCTGGACACGCAGGGACAAGGGTTTTCTGCGCACGGCCTCGATGGAATAAAGAAACAAATGGCCGCCATCTAACATGGGAATGGGCAGCAAATTGATCAAGCCGAGATTGGTGGAGAGAATGGCCATCCACCATAAGATCATGCGGATGTCGCCCTGCTCCATGCTTTTTTCCACCGACTGGCCGGAAAATTGGGCAATGCGCAGGATGCCGCTGAGCTCCTCGGCGCTGCGCTGGCCGGTGATGATTTGCCCAAGCGCTTGCAGGGTGCGGACCGAAAGGTCATAGGTATCGTGCACGGCGGCAAGAAAGGAGCGGTGCAAAGGCAGTGGCTCGCCCAGGGCGGCTTCGGCGCGGATCCCGATCAGGCCGATCGTGACGCTATTGCCGAAGACGTCGGTCGTTTCGCTCAAGCGCGGGGTGATGAAGACGGTATTTTCCTGGCCGTCGCGGGCATAAATCAGTTCCATTTCCACATCCGGATGCAGGCTGGCAATGGCCCGGATATCGGAGAAGCGGCTGACTTGTTCCCCCTTCATCGCCAGGATACGGTCGCCGGCCTGAAGCCCGGCCTGCTCGGCGGCGCTGTTTTCGGTGACGCTGGCGATGCGCGTGTCGCTTTCCACGCGGCCATAGAAGGAAAAGAAGCCGGTGAAGATGGCAATGGCGAGCAGGAAATTGGCCGCCGGTCCGGCGGTGACAATCGCAAAGCGGTTGGGCAGCGATTGGGTGGGAAAGGCTCTGGCGCGCTCGGCTTTGCTTAAAGATTCGACTTTTTCGGCGTCCGGGGCGCTTGCAGCATTTTCGTCGCCAAACATTTTGACGTAGCCGCCAAGTGGCACCGCGCAGATTTTCCAGCGGGTCCCCGACTGGTCGTTCCAGCCCCAAAGCTCCGGCCCGAACCCGATGGAGAAGGCTTCAATATGCACCCCGCAGCGCTTGGCTACCCAGTAATGCCCATATTCATGGATAAAGACAATGAAGGAGATGATGAGGATGAAGGAAACAAAATGTTGCAGAATCAGCGAGAAAATATCCATGGGCGTGGCTCTTTATATCCTTACATGTTGGGCATCGATAAAAGGCGATGCATGTGTGCTGCGCTTTTGCAGGCGCCTTGATTTTTTAGGCGGCTTTTTTCGCGATGGCGGTGCGCATCTGCTGCTGCACATGGTGATGCACGTCCTGCAAATGGGCGAGGGACTCTAACGGCAAAGCCGGGGTTTCGTCAAGGGCGGAGGCGATCAGGTCGGTGATATCGGTGAGACGGAGATGGCCGGCAAGGAAGGCTTCCACCGCGGACTCGTTGGCGGCGTTTAGAATCGCCGGGGCGGTGCCGCCTGCTGCCATGGCGGCGCGGGCAAGCGTGAGGGCGGGGAAGCGCGCAAGGTCAGGTGCTTCAAAGTGCAGCGTGCCAAGCGTGGCCAAATCCAGCGGCTTTACGGCGTTTGGCATGCGTGCAGGCCAGCCAAGCGCGAAGGAAAGCGGCACGCGCATATCGGGCATGGCAAGCCCGGCGAGCACCATGCCGTCATGGTAGTGGACCATGCCGTGGATGATGGACTCGGGGGGCACCAGCACCTCCACCTGCGACTCTTGAATGGCAAAAAGATGGCAGGCTTCGATCAGCTCCAGCCCCTTGTTCATCATGGTGGCGGAATCGACCGAGATTTTCGCGCCCATCTGCCAGTTGGGGTGGGTGATGGCCTCCTTGGGGGTGGCGCGTTGCATCGCCTCACGGCTTTGGCGGAGGAAGGGGCCGCCCGACGCCGTCAAGGTGAGGCTTTGGACCTCGCTGGGTACTTCGGCGCCGCCGAGCAACTGGAACAAGGTGTTGTGCTCGGAATCGACGGGGATCAGGGTGGTGCCGTGTTGTTGGACCGCTTCCATGACAAATGTGCCGCCGCAGACCAGGCTCTCCTTATTGGCAAGTGCGACCCGATTTCCCTGGGCGATCGCAGCAAGGGTAGGGGCCAGAGCAGCAGCACCGATGATGGCAGATAGAGTGATATCAGTGGGAACGGCGGCGATTTCTTCTAGTGCGTTCGCGCCGGCAGAAACGGTGATGTCTGTTCCGGCAAGGGCTTCTTGAAGCGCGTCGTAATGCTTTTCATTGCCGATGACAACGTGGGCGGGGCGGTAGCGCTTGGCCTGCTCGGCAAGCAGGGTGACGTTGGACTCGGCGGTTAGCGCGGTGAGGGAAAAGCGCTCGGGGTGGGCCTCGACCAGCTGGAGTGCCTGCTGCCCGATGGTGCCGGTTGCGCCCAGGATGGTGAGGCTTTGGGTCACCCTAGTCGCAGGAAGGTAAACAGCGGAATACCGACCCAAATAGCAGCGAGCAGGCTATCGATCCGGTCCAAGACGCCGCCATGGCCAGGGATGAGGTTGCCGCTATCTTTGACACCAAAGCGGCGCTTGACCCAGGACTCCAGCAAATCGCCCCCTTGGCAGGCAAGGGCGAGGAGGGCAAGGTAGATAAGCACAAAAGGTTGCCCATGCATGAAATAACCTGCCACGGCCACCGGCAGGAGCACCGCGCCAAGGAGGCCTGCCCAGGTTTTGTTCGGGCTGATGCGAGGCGCCAGCTTGGGCCCGCCGATCAGGCGACCGAATACGTAGCCGCCGATATCGCTTAGCCAGACAAAGATAAGCAGCCCAAAAGCAAGGTCAGAAGACATGTTGATATCGGCCGGAGAGGAGGTGATGATGGATGGAATGAGCGGGAGCAACACAAGTGCCAAGCACGGCACGGTGATGTAGGCACCACCTACGATCCACCAGGCCCAGCGCTTGGGCGAGGGGCGGGTCAGGCCCACCCATTCGCGGAGGGCAAGTGCCCAGATAAGCGTGGCAAAGGTGATGAACCACCAACCACCAAGCCCTACAGCAAGCACTACGATCGGGATGAGGATCACCGAGGATAGGAGGCGAAGCTGGAGGTTGGAGAGGCGTGAGAGGGCGTTGGACATGGCGCGGATGGGGTCGATGGATAGGCCCACCATAGGTCAAAACAGGAGCGTGTACAGCAAAATTCCTGCAAGCCAGGCGCCAGGCGATGGATTAGTACCCGCGTCCGCGATCCATGTGCTCGCGCATGCGCGTGATGGCGGCGTGCAGGCCAACATAGAGCGCCTCACCCATCAGATAATGTCCGATATTGAGC
>JANQHP010000087.1 GCA_028282625.1 Rickettsiales bacterium
GACCGCATTGCTTGAAAGCAATTGCAACACAGGCACCGAAGCCTGCTGCTCTAAAGGAAGCGGCTGATAACGCGACACATTAGGCAGCCTTCCTGCATGCGTTCGCATGAAACGCTTCACAATCGCATCTTCGCCTGAATGGAAGCTGATCACTACCAAACGCCCGCCAGGCTTTAGCACCTCCAGTGCGCCGGCAAGGCCCTGCTCCAATTCCTCCAATTCATTGTTCACCCAAATACGCAACGCCTGAAATGTCCGCGTGGCAGGGTGGATCCCATCATGCGAGCGAGGCGATACGTGCTCAATAATCTCGGCCAATTGCCGCGTACGTGTAATCGGCGCCTTGCGTCTGGCGCACACAATCGCGCGCGCAATCGTACGCGAACGATGCTCCCCTCCATATTTAAACAACGCACCGGCAAGCTCTTTTTCATCGCAATCATGCAACACATCTTCTGCCGACAGGCCGCCTTCTCCCATACGCATGTCCAAAGGACCATCATGCATAAAGGAAAAGCCCCTGCGCGGCGTATCAATTTGCATGGAAGAAACCCCCACATCCAGCAACACGCCGTCCACTTTTTTTGCCAAGCCCGAAGCCTCCAACAGCGGCTTCATCTGGCTAAAACATCCAGGCAACAATGCAAGCCTTTGCGGGTAAAGCTTTTCCACCTCCTCGGCGTAATGTTGCGCCGTGGGGTCACGGTCCAGGCCAATCACACGGCAATTGGCCGCCGCCAGCAAAGCACTGCTATGCCCTCCTGCACCAAACGTGCCATCGAGATACACCTCACCATCGGTCGGGCGCATATAATGCAGCACCTCTTCTTGTAACACCGGAAGGTGCGGTGCTTCATGTCGCTGGCTAGGATTTGGAGCAAAAACCGTCATGCCACGCCTCCTGCTGGCGTAGCCAGGCTGAGCGAAGCGCGCTTTTCCTTGGCAAGCACCCGCGCTTGCTTGGCATAATCCTCAAATGCCTCGGGCGACCAAATCTCAAAGGTTTGCCCCTTGCCTACGAACACCGCCTTGTCCTTCAGCCTAGCGCCCTCCATCAGGTCTGGTGGCAACATCACCCGACCGGTGCTATCAAACGCCAGCTGCACACATCCACCCAGGATGCTGGTCGCAAAGGCATCGCGTTCTTCCGAAAACGGGTCCAAATGCTCAATGCTCTGGCTCAAATGCTCAATGCGTGCCATGCCACATGCTTCCACGCAAGCATGCACAAAAGAAGGATAGGCCACAATGCCGGCAAATGCCTGCGTGGTCAGCGCCGCACGAAAAGGCGCTGGCACCGAAATACGTCCCTTCGCATCAATACGATTGGTGTAGGTGGAAAGAAATAATGCCATATGCAATAACACCCGATGGTTTTGCCGCGTTCTACCTCACGCACCGTTCAAGCCTTCTGCATCTGCTTATCTTGCACGCATGCGAGCGGCCAGACCCACCGTTGGTCTTTTCCGCCAGAACGCCCTACGCGCAAAAAACCCTCACCTTTACCCCTTGATTGCCTATCACCCAAAAGTCAGTAATGGGAAAACATGGGATATTATGGGAATAATATTATTCTATTTGGGTAAAGTCAAACAATTTAAGGGAACGCCCTACCACAAGGCGCACAAAAAAGCCCTGGAAAACCAGGGCTTTTACAACATAAAAAACAGAATCGTAAAAAAACGCGTGACCACTCAAGTCACAAGTCGCTAGCCAAATTTGCCCTTGATGTAATCTTTGGTGCGCTTGTCTTTTGGCTTATCAAAAATCTGCTTGGTTGGACCAGATTCCACCAGCGTACCCAGATGAAAGAATGCTGTTTGGTCCGAAACACGCTGCGCCTGCTGCATCGAATGCGTCACGATCACAATCGTATATTTCTGCTTGAGCTCCGCCATCAGATCCTCCACCAACGCCGTTGCAATAGGGTCTAGCGCCGAGCAGGGCTCGTCCATCAAAATCACCTCCGGGCTGGTCGCAATCGCACGCGCAATGCACAAGCGCTGCTGCTGACCACCGGAAAGGGAAGTGCCCCTCTCCTGCAATCGGTCTTTGACTTCCTCCCACAAACCCGCACGTTTCAGCGCCTTCTGCACCAACGCATCCATCTCTGCTTTGCCATCCACCAGGCCGTGAATCCGCGGACCGTAGGCCACATTTTCATAAATCGACTTAGGAAAAGGGTTAGGCTTTTGGAATACCATCCCCACCTCACGACGCAGCAGCACCGTATCCACCCGCGAATCATAAACATCATGCCCATCAAGCAGCACCGCGCCCTCCAGGCGGCAGCCTTCTATCGTATCATTCATGCGGTTTAAGCAGCGCAAAAATGTGGATTTCCCACAGCCCGATGGCCCAATCAACGCCGTCACCTGATTTTTGGGAATCGTGAGATTCACGGCAAACAGGGCCTGCTTCTGTCCATACCAAACGCTGAGCTTGCGGGCTTCCATGCGTATGTTTTTGTCTTTCTTCATAATCCTACCATTTAATTTCATATTTCTTGCGCAACCAGATCGCCAGCGCATTGGCTGTCACCAACATGGTCAACAGCACCAAAA
The DNA here is from genome assembly GCA_028282625.1 of Rickettsiales bacterium. Taxonomy (GTDB): domain Bacteria; phylum Pseudomonadota; class Alphaproteobacteria; order Rickettsiales; family UBA8987; genus JANQHP01. The sequence goes on from JANQHP010000087.1 coordinate 2,565, forward strand.
TCGCCGCCGAGGTTTTTTCTCCAAAGCCCAGCTCCGGACTATCCGACCATAAATAGACCTGCACCGGCAGTGCCGTCGTAGGATGCGTAATGCCAGAAGGCACGTCCGCCACAAACGCCACCATCCCAATCATAAGCAACGGCGCCGTTTCACCCAGCGCACGGGCAATGCTTAAAATCGTACCGGTAAAGATGCCCGGCAGCGAAAGGGGCACCACATGGTGCATCACCACCTGCATCGGGCTGGCACCAATGCCTCTGGCCGCTTCACGTACCGAAGGCGGCACCGCAGCCAGCGCCTGCCTGGTCGCAATAATCATCGTAGGCAGCACCAAAAGGGAAAGGGTTAAGCCACCCACCAATGCCGAAGAACGCGGCAGCTCCATCACTTGCAAGAACACCGAAAGCCCCAGCAAGCCATAGACAATCGAGGGCACAGCCGCCAAATTGTTAATGTTGAGTTCGATGATATCCGTCAAACGGTTCTTCGGTGCAAATTCCTGCAAATAAATCGCCGCACCCACACCGATAGGAAAACAGCCAATCAGGCAAATAATAATGATGAAGAACGAGCCCATCATGCCGCCAAGCAACCCGGCACGCTCGGGAGAACGTGAGTCCCCACGCTCCCACAGGCGTGTGTTCCAACGCAACTGCACGCGCCCTTCGTCTTTAAGCGCCTGTAGCCAGGCAAAACTTTGGTCGCGGAACTGCCTTCTTTCTTCGGGCACCTCCTGGCTGATTCTTCCCTTATGCGCCATGTCCACCACAGAAGAAGCAAGCAACCACACCGGCTGCACCGTACCAATCAGGGTCGGATTGGCCACCACCATCTCCTTGATTTGCAAGGATGCCTCTCGGCTAAGCAGCGTATAAAGCAAACGCTTTTCTTTAAGCGACTGTGCCTCAGGAAAAAGCTCCCCAAGCGACTGGTGGACCAGGCTGCGATACGGCGCGCGGTTGAGTGTTGCCACATCACGCGTGCCGTCCGGGTCAATAACTTGCTCTTGAAGTGTGACATCCAAAAGAAGATGCGTCTGCCAAAACGCGCCATATCCCCGGCTGATCAGCGAGAGAAACAACGCCGCCAAAAACAGCAGCGAAATAGTAATGGCAAGCTTGCCATACCATCGAAAGCGCCCTTCCCTGCGACGCCGAACGCGTAGCGGAGCGTGCGCCGCATTGGCAGCATCCATCACCAGCGGATGCGTCAGCGCATGTCGGGCAGGCTTACTCATAATGCTCCCTATAGCGTCGCACCAGCCACAAGGCCAGGATATTCAACAACAACGTCACCACAAACAAAGTCAGGCTGAGCGCAAACGCCGCCAGGGTCTTGGCACTATCAAAACTCTGGTCCCCAACCAACAAGGTCACAATCTGTACCGTCACCGTGGTAACCGCCTCCAGTGGATTGGCCGTCAAATTGGCCGCAAGCCCAGCCGCCATCACCACAATCATGGTTTCCCCAATGGCACGCGACACACCCAGAAGCATCGCCCCCGCAATCCCTGGAAGCGCAGCTGGCAACAGCACCCGCGTAATTGTCTCCGATTGTGTGGCACCAAGCCCCAGGGAAGCTTCCCTGAGCGATTGCGGCACCGCGTGCAACACATCATCGGAAAGGGAAAGCACAAACGGTATAATCATCACACCCATTACAATCCCAGCGGCAAGGGCAGATTCCGACGCCACATCCAAACCAAGCGATTGACCAAAGCTGCGGATAAACGGCGCAAAAAAGATCACCGCAAAATAGCCATAAACCACCGTGGGCACGCCCGCCAATATCTCAAGGACCGGCTTAACCCAGCCTCGTACGCGCGGCGAGGCATATTCACACAAGTAAATCGCAGAAAACAGACCCATAGGCCCGGCAATCAGCATTGCAATACAGGTGATCAGCAATGTCCCCACAAAGACCGGCACCGCGCCAAAGGAGGCCGCACCCGCATCGTGATAGGCCAGCTGCGGGCTCCAATGCGTACCAAAAAGGAAATCCATCACCGGCACTTTTTCAAAGAACCGCAAACTTTCTCCTAAAACCGAAAGCACAATCATCGCAGTGACCGCAATCGAAATGGTCGCACACGCCATCAGAACAATCTTGATCCATTTTTCCACATGATGCCGCGCGTTATATTCCGGCCTGGCCCAGGCCAAAAAGAGCGCCACCCCACCGGCCGCCACCAGTAAGGTCAACATAATCCGCACCGAAAGCGGCAACACAAAAAGCGCGTGCCACGCAAGGATAAAAGGCACCACCACCCAGAGCACCGCACAATAGCCATAATAGCGCAGCAATGTATGCAAACGGGTGGCACCGCCTGCCACCTTCACACGACGAGAGACCACATGTTTGCCATAAGAAAACGCAAGCCACGCGGCAATAATCACACAGGCTATCATGACAAATGGGCTCATGATCCTCCCTTTACAATCGAGCCTTAACAATCAGGATGGCGCAATATCCATCCACCATCTGGTCCTTTCTAAGCAGCCCTGGACTGCAATGCAAGCAGAGTCTTTACTCCGGCTTCACACCCTTTGGCAGATACACACGAAAACAGCTCCCCTGGCCCACCACACTCTGCACATGCAAATGTCCACGATGCCGCTCCAGAATATGTTTCACGATCGCCAGGCCAATACCACTACCACTCACACCACGCGTATTATCCGCGCGGTAAAAACGCTCGGTCAAACGCGGCAAATGCTCCGGTGCAATGCCACACCCTTGATCCTTGACCGCCACACACAGCCAGTCGGTTTTTTGATCCAAAGAAAGCGGCGCCTGAGCCGGATCTTCCACCACAAAAAGCTGCATCACCACCTCGCTATCGGCGCGACTATACTTGATCGCATTGCCCAATATATTATCCAATACTTGCTCCAGTTCCGTATGATCGCCACACACAAAAACCTCATCTCCTACATTGGAGTCAACGTCCAGCTTCAGCGCCACACCCGCATCCTTAGCCTTAGGAAGCATGCCATTGTAAGCTTCCTGTACCAGCTGCCGCATAAATACCACACCCTCCGGCGCTTTATGCTGCTGTCGCTCAATATGCGAAAGAGAAAGCAAGCCCTGCACCAAGCGCGACATCCGCTCGGTTTGGTGCTGCATGGTTTCTAAAAATTCCTGCTGCGCCTTTTCATCGTGGCGCGCACTTGTTTGCAAGGTTTCAATCAGGCCCGCAATGCTGGTCAGTGGCGTACGGATTTCATGGCTGGCATTGGCCACAAAATCCGAGAGCATCTGCTCGGAACGCTTAAGATCGGTCACATCATGCAACACCACCACCAACGCAATATCCGCCGACACATGCCCAGGAAAAGGCTCCACTCGCGTCAGATAATAATGTTCATGCGGATGGTCCACATACAAGGTCAGTGTTTGACCCTTGCCACCTTCCAACACCCCATCAATAGCCTCCGCCAATTGAGGTTTGTCCAGCACACCCTGCACCGTTTCTTTAAACAAGCGTCCACCAAACACCTCTTCTGCCCTACGGTTTGTACGCACCAAACCACCTTGCTGATTCAGCAACAAAATCACATCGGGCAAGCTATCCACCAGCACACGGCTCTCATGCAGCATCCCCTCCAGCTGATCCCGACGATGCTGCCAGGAGCGATGCAGCGCTTCCACCGCCTCAGAAAGCGCCTCCACATTGTTCAAAAAAGTCAAATCCGGCGCATCGGCTTTCCTATCGGCCACCAGCTGATTCACATAATGGGTCAGCGCTGAAAGATTCGCCAAATAAGGGCGCACAAAAATAATCGAGATCAAAAAGAGAAACACCTCACCCAGCAGAAAAACCTGCAGCGTGATAATGTTGTAGTTCAAAAAGATGAAGAGCAGCATGGTCGGTGCAACCATTAAGATTGCCGTTCCTTTGATCAACCGCCTCCAGGAAACATAACGCGTCTTGTCGCTATCTTCCCACGCCACATAGCGCTTCATGCGCGCCAAAAGCGACCCAAAAAAACGTGGTGCCATGATGGGAAAGCTCCTTTTTATTTTAGACACTGCACTCAAACTCATTTGAGGCATGCTTTTGACCCTTTTGCACTGCAAATAGCCCGCTTATTTTTGAAATAGCCTCACTATTCCTTCAAATAATCTGACTATTTTCGCTTGAAAATGATACAAAATTCTGTGCTCAAAGAGTTTGATAACAGTGTCTAGGTCATAACAAGCACTAAGCTGCAATGGCAATCGTAATGGGTCCGCCCTCCGTGGCCCCTTCCATCTGATACCGTACCGTGGACGTGGAGTCAAAAGAGAGCGTTTCTGTGAGCGTTTGCTCCTGAATATACTCGGCATACGCCGCCACCGCTTCTCTCAAAGCACCCGTTGCCTCAATAAAAAGCGCAATCCGCTCGGTAATCTCCAAATCCGCCTCTTTGCGCGCCTGCTGCACCAGCCGCACCACATCGCGCGCCAACCCTTCTTGCTTGAGCGTTTCCGTGATGCGCGTATCCAGCACCAGCAACATATCCTGTGCCTGCGTAGCCTGCGCCACCTCGCCGTCCTGCAAGGCCTCCTGGCACGCCTGCAAGCAAAGCGTATACTCCTCCCCCAGCAACGCCACACCGGCCGCTTCCACCTGCCCGTTGGCACCCCTTGTCCACTCGCCCTTTTTCACCGCCGCACTCACCTGCCCCATCTGCTTACCGAGCCGCTTGCCCGCCACCGGGAAATGAATCTGCACCTTATGCTCAGCCAAAGCGCCCAGCTCTTCTTTAAGCACCACCTCTTTTACGTTCAGCTCATCAGCAATAATCGCGGTGTAGGGTGAAAGGCGCGTCGCCGCCTTACCATAAAGCGTGAGGGTCGCAAGCGGCTGCCGAATCCGGATATTCTCTTTGTTACGCAACGCTAAAGCGGTGTTGCACACCTCCCGTACCCGGTCCATCGCCTGGATCAACACCTCATCCTGCAAGGCTGCACCCGGCGCCGGAAAATCCTGCAAATGCACACTCGCTTCCGCCGTTGCATCGGCAAAAGATCGCTGCGTGAGTCCCATATATATCTGCTCCATCAAAAGCGGCAGCAAGGGTGCCGCTGCCTTGCTCATCCTCAGCAGGCAGGTATAAAGCGTATGGTAGGCATCCTGCTTATCCTGGTCCTTCGCGCCCTCTTCCACCGCTCGCCAAAACCGCTCCCGGCTACGGCGGATATACCAATTATTGAGCACCTCAAAAAAGCCTTCCACCGCCTTGCAGGCCTCGAGCAAATCGTAACGCCCAAGCATCTGATCGATACGCTGCACCGCTTCCTGCAGCTTCCCTAAAATGTAACGATCCATCTCTGCCTGCGGCAGCGCCTCACCCGCCGCCAATACGTCCCTCGCCTCCACCCCATCGCTATTGGCATAAAGCATAAAAAAGTGATAGGCATTCCAGATCGGCTTGATCACCAGCCGCACCACGTCGCGAATGTCCTCGCCCTCCTTCTTCACCTGCAGCTCCCCGCCCTGCATCACCGGCCCGCTCACCAGCGACCAACGCATCGCATCCGCACCAAAACTCTCATATACCTCCAGCGGATCTGGGTAGTTCCGCAAGCGCTTGGAAAGCTTCTGCCGGTTCTCATCCAAAATCACACCATGGCAAATGCAATGCGCAAAAGGCGCCTTATCAAACAGCGCCGTTGAAAGCACCATCAGCGTATAAAACCAGCCGCGGGTTTGCGCGGTATATTCCACAATAAAATCCGAAAGCGCGCCGTGTTCGTCTGCATTTTTATCAAACGCTTCCTTCCCGTAAAAAGGATAATGCACGCTTGCAAAAGGCATCGCACCGCTTTCAAACCAGCAATCAAGCACCTCCGGCACACGGCGATAAAGCTCACCCTCCTTTTCAAAGGTTACCGCATCAATAAAAGGCCGATGCAAATCCGCCACCTTCTCTCCTGAAAGCGCCTCCAGCTCGGCGATGCTGCCCACCACTTCGATCTTACCGCTCTCACTCATCCACACCGGAATCGGCGCGCCCCAAAACCGGTTACGGCTAATCGCCCAGTCATGCGCATTCTCCAGCCACTTGCCAAACAACCCATCACGAACATGCCCCGGCATCCAGCTAATCCCCTGATTCAGCTCCACCATCCGCTCTTTGATCGCACTCACCTTCACATACCAACTCGGCACCGCCTTATAAATCAGCGGCGTATCCGTTCGCCAACAATGCGGGTAATTATGCAGATATTGCTCGGTCTTGATCCATTTGCCCTCTTCCTTCAAACGGCGGATGATCAAATCATTGCTTTCAAATACCTGCATGCCTTCATAATCCGGCACCTCCGCCGTAAACTTGCCGCCTGCATCCACCGGGCACACCACAGGAATCCCCTCCGCTGCACATACACGCATGTCATCCTCACCAAAGCCGGGAGCCAAATGCACAATGCCGGTCCCGCTGCCCTCTTCAATAAAATCCCCCGCAAGCACACGGAACGCATCCGGCGTCTTAGCAAAATAAGGGAAGAGTGGCTCGTAAGAAAGGCCCACAAGCTCAGAACCCTTGATCGGAAATTGTAATGTCACTTGATTGCTAAAGACCTTTTCTGCCTTCTCAAATCCCTCAAACAGCGAGTCTTTATGTGTCTCATAAAAGACCTCAGAAACAAGATACTCCTTTGATGGAAGCGCTTTATTACTTGCTTCATCCCAGCAATCTTTTGCAATCAATACATACGTAACATCAGGCCCCACCGCCAAAGCGAGGTTGCTCGGCAACGTCCAGGGAGTCGTCGTCCAAGCCAAAATATCAATGCTGATTTCTTTCAGTCGAAAAGCCACCGTCACCGCCTTGCTCTTCTTCTCCCGATACGCGTTATCCATCCGCGTTTCAAAATTCGAGAGTGGCGTCTCGCACGCCCAGCTATAAGGCACCACCTTATGCCCTTGATAAATCAGCCCCTTCTTGTGCAGCTCCTTAAACGCCCAGATCACGGATTCCATATAGTCCGTGTCCATCGTTTTATACTCATCCTCCCAATCCACCCAGCGCGCCTGGCGGTTCACATAATCCTGCCAGTCTTGTGTATATTTCATCACGCTCGTGCGGCACTGCGCATTAAACTTCTCAATGCCATACGCCTCAATCGCAAGCTGCCCTTGGATGCCAAGCTCCTTTTCTGCCTCCATTTCCGCTGGCAACCCGTGGCAATCCCACCCGAAGCGACGCGGTACTTTCTTGCCCTTCATCGTCTGGTAACGCGGAAAAATATCCTTCACACACGAGGTCAGCAGATGCCCGTAATGCGGCAAGCCGTTGGCAAAAGGCGGCCCGTCAAAAAAGCGGAACACATTGCTCGTGCCGTCCTCCGCCATCTCCGGATTTCTAGCCACCGAAGCTTCAAACACCTGCTCCCTCTGCCAAAAATCCAGCACCTCCTGCTCCAATGCAGGAAAGTCCGGACTGCTGTTGGTCTTGGGATAACGCGACATAAAAGCCTGGTTTATGCCTGATAATTCGGCGCTTCACGCGTAATGGTCACGTCATGCACGTGGCTTTCTTTCAAGCCCGCGCCCGTAATCCGCGTCCAACCACACCCACCACGCATCGAATCCAGCGTCCCGTGACCGGTATAACCCATCGCAGCGCGGAGGCCTCCCATCAACTGATGGGTCACCTGCCCGGCTGGCCCCTTATGCGGCACCCTTCCTTCCACGCCTTCTGGCACCAGCTTGAGCTGATCGCCCACATCCTGCTGGAAGTAACGGTCCGCCGAACCGCGCGCCATCGCACCAACCGAGCCCATCCCGCGATAACTCTTATACGACCGCCCTTGATACAAAATAATATCGCCCGGGCTTTCATCCGTACCCGCAAAAAGCGAGCCAATCATCACCACATCTGCGCCGGCAGCCACCGCCTTCGCCACATCACCGGAATTCTTGATCCCGCCATCGGCAATCAGCTTGACCGGCGTACCCTTGCACACCGAAGCCACCTCCACAATCGCGGAAAGCTGCGGCACGCCCACGCCCGCCACCACACGTGTCGTGCAGATCGAACCCGGGCCAATGCCCACTTTCACCGCGTTCACGCCCGCTTCAATCAGCGCCTTGGCACCCTCGGCCGTCGCCACATTGCCCCCAATAATCTGTGCGTCCGGATGCGCCTGGCGCAGCGCCTTCACCGTTTCCAGCACCCCCTTAGAATGCCCATGGGCCGTATCCACGATCAGCGCGTCCACTTCCGCCTCCAGCAGCGCTTCCGCGCGCTCCACACCGCCCTGCCCGGCACCCACCGCCGCCGCCACGCGCAGCCGGCCATGATCGTCCTTCGCCGCATAAGGATAATGCGTGGCCTTCTCCATATCCTTCACCGTCACCAGCCCCACACAACGGTAGGCGTCATCCACCACAATCAGCTTCTCAATCCGATGCTGATGCAGCAATTTCCGCGCCTCCTCCGGTGTCACACCGGTTTGCACCGTTACCAGCCGCTCTTTGGTCATCAGCTCACGCACCGATTGCTCCATCCGGTCAGCAAAACGCACATCGCGGTTGGTAATAATACCGATCAGCTTGCCGTCCTTCTCCGTCACCGGAATGCCGGAAATCCGCTTCTCACTCATAATCCGCAGCACATCCGCCAGCGTCGCTTCCGGCCCAATCGTGATCGGGTCCACCACCATGCCCGATTCGGAGCGCTTGACCTTACGCACCTCATCGGCTTGCGCGTCAATCTCCATATTCTTATGGATGCAGCCCACGCCGCCCTGCTGCGCCATCGCAATCGCCAGCGCATGCTCGGTCACCGTATCCATCGCCGCAGAAATCACCGGGATGCCAAGGGGCAACGCCTCGGTCAAATGCGTCCCCAGCACCACCTCGGCCGGCAGCACATTCGAGGCTGCAGGCTTCAGCAGCACATCATCAAAAGTCAGCGATTCTTGAAATTCCGGCATAGGCGCGCTTCCTCTACAGCATCCATCACTATGCCGGGACGTAATACCCTCTTTTGCCCCAAAAGCCAAGCGCTAAAGTCATATGCACCCATGATTAAAACATTGTTAAACCTGTGGTGCTATACTGCAATATCACAAGGAGTTAGGAGCCTGTTATGTCATGGCGTCATATACTCGCTGGATATAGCGAGGAGGAAAAAGCGCTCATTGAAAGCCTTTCTGCTCTTCCCTTAGAACAAAAGATTCGTTTAGCCGACCCAGAATATGCTCGTAATATCCCTATCGATAACCCCTGGTTTCATGAAAATATTGCCCGCGAGTTAGAAGTGCCTCTCAATGCCAATCATCCCACCAGCTCTCAAAGCATGGTTGATCTCTATACGCAACTCCACAACAAGATGCAAAATGGCGTCGAAGCAGCCAAAACACAAGGCAAGACATTCGTCGGATTAATCGGGGAAGATCACTACAACCGCAACAGCCTGGTGATCATCGCCTGCATGCTGGATATCGCCGAACGGCTTGGCATTCAAACCTTTATAGATGAGATGGGTGAGGTATTACTGAATGAAGAACAGCCCCTTCTTGGCATGGAAAAGCTGCAGACCTTTCGCTGGATGGATCGAATCATTGAACAAGACAAAATAGGCGACATACAGCACCCAAGCACATCATGGAAAGACGCACTGCTGGATCAATATCATGCACATATTATAGAAGAAAGTATTACAAACACACACTATTTGCGTGACATACTCCAAGGAAACAATGCAGCCGCCCCTGCATTATTGGGAGACCCTCTTTGGGCCTTAGCTGAAAAGATAACAACTTGTGAACACACAGAAAACACCCTACGAGAAAGCGGCATGGCCGAAACGAGGGACCACCTCACCCGCATGGGTGGCTGGGGGAACATGCTCGATATTGGAGGATCATACCATCTACAAGCCCTGATCAAACATTTTGAACAGCCCGAGCAAAAAGAAGCCTACCTTTACCACGCCTTTGATATCTCCAATCTGTTGATGGTGTACAATGCAGCAAGCCATCTGAGATCAGAAGAAGATCCCAGCCTGGCAGAAGATATCGCCAGGCAAAAATTTAACTTCCTTGATGCACCACAAAACGACCAGATGGAAATGATTGTGATGCCCGGAAGAGGCGTGGATTCTCCCGAAGGAGCACTAAACATGGCGCTAAGAGCCAGCCAAGCTTTTGATCGGCAGCAAGGCATCCACCAACGCGAAAGCGCCTTGGCAAATACCGTGGCGCGCATCGCCCCTACCCTTTCACGCTAAAAATTCACTTGATTGTGCTATATGTAGGCACCTCTAGGGTCGTAGCATGGCGGTCCCGAGACGATTCGAACGTCCGACCTCTTCCTTCGGAGGGAAGCGCTCTATCCAGCTGAGCTACGGGACCAGATACCATCCTCACGCACGGCAAAAAACCTGCGCCGAGGCGTTATACCACATTTGGCTTTCGCTGCAAGCCATCCTGCCCTTAAAACGAGAAGGCCGGCCCCAGAAGGGGCCGGCCAGTGGCACAATGTGTCTTATTGCCGCGTGGGCTGTTCAGGATGGTCCAAGAGGTTGGCGCTGAACTTCACCACTTTGGCGTAAGCGATGAAGTTGATCTGCCCCTCCTCAGCCAAGACCGGCACAAACCAACCCCTTTGCAAAGGGAAGTAATACGCGCTCAACTCCGGTGCCCCCGGTACACCCAGTGTCTCCAGCGTGTCCACGCCAAAGCTTTCCAAGGTGTCCACAAGCATGCCGTTGGTTGCGGCATTGGTGAGGGCCTCATGTACCGTTCCGTTTTGCAGCGCGTTCGATACTGCAGAAAACAGGTCAACGACACGTTGGTCTTCACCACGCTTTGCGCCCGCAATGGTGGGATACACCGGCCGTCCAGCTTGCGGTGCATTGCTCCCACAATCGTAGCACTTGTACGAATGACCTGCAAAATAGGCGCCGGAAATATCATCCGAGCACCATTTTTCTGTCATTTTCCCCCATTCATTTTGGTTGCACCATGAAACTTGTCCACAATCGAAGCTCACTGCATCGAAAAGTGAACAACCTGCGCTCAGATTCGGAAAAAAGGCAAGCCCAAGAAGGGCTGTTGCTAAGATACGCATAAATTCTTCCTTGATGTTCGTGGCAGTTCTGCCACGAAAGATAACAACACAACTCCAGAAGAGCCATGTTGGTTCATAGTTTTCATGTCTTCCTTGTACCAAAAGGCTCAAGAAAGAAACCAAGACTTAGGCTAAAGAAAACACATACAAGATGATGTTGTTCTTGCCATTTACACCATAATGGTAACAAAGAGAGAGAGAGGTTGCAACAAAAATTATCCTAAAGTTAAATATTTTACTGTAATATACTACTTAAGCTTTTACATAAAGACTTCTATCAAGAAATTTTCTCCATCTAACCGATGACATCGGAACAAAAAACTTTTATCTTGCCCCACTGCACCATTACACCACATCTTCTATGCCTTCTAACACCGCCATACTCGACCGCATCCAAACGCCCGAAGATATGCGCGAGCTCTCCATCGAGGAGCTCAAAATCCTGGCGCATGAGCTGCGGCAGGAAACCATCACGCAAGTGTCGAAAACCGGTGGTCATTTGGGCGCTGGCCTCGGGGTGATTGAGCTCACCGTCGCGCTGCATCACATCTTTGATACCCCAAAAGATAAGCTCATCTGGGATGTAGGTCACCAAAGCTACCCCCATAAAATCCTCACAGGACGCCGCGATGCCATGCCCACCCTCCGCCAGGAAGGGGGGCTTTCCGGCTTTACCAAGCGCGGCGAGAGCGCCTATGACCCTTTTGGCGCCGGTCACAGCTCCACCTCCATCTCCGCGGCCCTAGGTATGGCCGTTGCCCGCGACCTCTCCCAACCCAATGAAGCAGAAGAAGGGCATGCACCAAAACCGCACGAAGTCATTGCCGTGATCGGCGATGGCGCCATGAGTGCCGGCATGGCCTATGAAGCGCTCAACAATGCCGGTGCCATGCGCAACAAGCTGATCGTCATCTTAAACGACAACGAAATGTCGATTGCACCAGCGGTTGGGGCCATGAGCGCCTATCTCGCGCGGATGATCTCCAGCCAAAGCTATACCAGCTTCCGCAATGTCGCCAAAAAAGCCATTGCCCACCTGCCGCATTATTTTGAGCGCGCGGTCAAAAAAACCGAGCAATATGCCAAAAGCATTACCACCGCACCCAACACCAACTTTTTTGAAGAGCTTGGCTTCACCTATGTCGGTCCCATTGATGGCCACAATCTGGACCATCTCCTGCCGATCTTAAAAAACGTCCAAGCAAGCCAAGAGCCCCATCCGTTCCTTATTCATGTAGTCACCGAAAAAGGCCACGGCTTTGACTCACCCGATGCCTCAAGCGAAAAATTTCATGCGGTCAAACAGTTTGATCACACCACGCACATACAGGTCAAATCTTCCCCCTCCGCACCCCCTTACCAACGCATTTTTGCCGAGCAACTTATCCAAGAAGCCGCAAGCGACGCAAAAATCGTCGGCATCACCGCCGCCATGCCTTCTGGCACCAGCATGGACCTCTTTGGCAAAGCCTATCCGGACCGTATGTTTGATGTCGGCATTGCCGAGCAACACGCCGTCACCTTTGCCGCGGGGCTTGCCGCCGAAGGCTACAAGCCTTTCTGCGCGATTTATTCCACCTTTCTCCAACGTGCCTACGACCAGATCGTGCACGACGTCGCCATCCAGAAACTGCCCGTCCGCTTTGCCATCGACCGCGCAGGCCTGGTGGGCGCGGATGGCCCCACCCATGCCGGCAGCTTTGATATCACCTACCTTGCCTGTTTGCCCGATATGGTCGTCATGGCCCCAAGCGATGAAGCCGAGCTCATCCATATGGTCCACACCGCCGCCCATTATGATGAAGGCCCGTGCACGTTCCGTTATCCACGCGGCGAGGGCACCGGTTGTGACCTGCCCGCAACCGCAGAGCTTCTGACCATCGGCAAAGGACGCATCCTGCAGGAGGGCGAGCAAATCGCCATCCTGAACTTTGGCACACGGATGGTCGAGGCACAAAAAGCAGCCAGCATATTGGAGCAGGAGCACCAGCTTCGCATTACCATCGCCGATGCGCGCTTTGCCAAACCGCTGGATCTTGACTTAATCAACACATTGGCGAAGAACCACCACACCATCTTCACGCTTGAAGAAGGCAGCATCGGCGGGTTTGGCTCACACGTGCTACATCACGCCGCGCATGACAATATACGTAGCACCTGCCACATTCTCCCGCTCTGCCTGCCCGACCGCTTCCAGGCGCACGCCGCGCCAAATGCCATGTACACACAAGCCGGGCTGGATGCTGCCGCCATTGTCCAGCACGTCCGGCAACATCAAAAATAGCTTCTATCTCTTACTAACCTGCTGCGCGTAAACCCTCGGAAACCACAAAATCCGCCTCCGTTTTGGCGGTCAGCTCCTCCAGTGTCACATCCGGTGCCATCTCTGTAAGCACCACCCCTTCCTCCGTCAGATCAAACACCGCCAGTTCGGTGATCACCCGATCCACCACCTGCGTACCCGTCAAGGGCAAGCTGCATGTTTTGCGAAATTTCGGCGTGCCGTCCTTGGCCGTATGCGCCATCAGCACCACCACTCGCTTTACGCCGGCTACCAAATCCATCGCGCCTCCAGGCCCTTTGACCATCTTGCCCGGTACCATCCAGTTGGCCAAATCCCCGTTTTCTGCCACTTCCAGTGCCCCCAAAATCGAGAGATCAATATGCCCGCCGCGGATCATCCCAAAGCTTGCCGCACTATCAAAATAGCTGCTGCTTGGCAGCTCGGTAATCGTCTGCTTGCCCGCATTGATCAAGTCAGCATCCACCTCCTCTTCCGTTGGAAAAGGTCCCATCCCCAGCATGCCGTTCTCGCTTTGCAGCGTCACCTGCACATTTTCAGGAATGTAATTCGCCACCTGGGTGGGCATCCCAATCCCCAGATTCACATAGGCACCGTCAAAAAACTCACGCGCCGCAATTTCACACATCGCTTCTTTGGAATAGGCCATCGCCATGCTCCTTATTCTTCACGCTAGATGTAATATCTAGATTCTGAGTACCACTACATCACCTCTACTGCGCATGCAAGTGCGATCCGATCCCCCCTCATGCCCACACCCCATCTTTTAGAGAACATCCTTACATCCATCGATTGATCCGGGCCTTATTTTGCGTTATACTGAAATTTCGCTTAACTGATGACAATATGACCCAAAAAAGGAGAGAGCATTATGCGCATTGAAGTTTCTGGCCAGCAATTCACCGTCAACGCCCATCTGCAAAATTATGTGACCAACCATCTGGAAGAAGGGGTGAAGAAATATTTTGAGCGAGCGGTCAGTGCCAAAGTCGCGTTTAAGCAAGTCAAGCATCTGATTGAAGTCCATATCCATGTCAATGAAGGGACAGATAAAAACGTCAACATCCAGGGGCAGGCCTCTGCCACAGACGAATATGCCGCCTTTGACCTGGCAACTTCCCGCGTTGAAAAGCAACTGCGTCGCTACCATAAAAGGCTGAAGCAACATCATAAGCCAAGCCATGTGGAGGCGGATTTTGACTCGCTGCCGCTTAGCGCCACGAAATATATTCTTTCCGAAAATGCCGAGGAAGAATCCAAGGAAGATGACGCCGAGTCCTCCCTGATTATCGCAGAGAAAAAAACCGATATTGAGGTTCTTTCGGTCAGCGATGCCGTCATGCGTATGAACCTGGCGAACTTGCCGGCTCTGATGTTTATCAACCGCAAGACCGGACGCGTGAACGTGGTCTACCATCGGAAAGATGGCAACATCTCCTGGGTGGAATCCGACGTGCAGGCAGTGGAAAAAACCGCTGCACCCAAGCTGGTTGCTTCCTCGGAAGCCGCATAACCTCCCTCATGACAAAATCACCCCCCGGCTCGGGCAGGGTCTATCTTGTCGGCGCCGGCCCGGGTGACCCGGAACTGCTCACGCGCAAAGCATGGAGGCTTCTATCAGAAGAGGCCGAAGTGCTGGTCTATGACCGCCTGGTGTCAGAGGAAATCGTCCACATCATCCCGGCATCGGTAGAGCGTATCTATGCCGGCAAGGCGCCCGGCCACGCGCACATGACGCAAGAGGCGATCAACGCAACACTCTATGCGCAAGCCTCCCAGGGGAAAACGGTCCTTCGTTTGAAAGGAGGCGACCCTTTTATCTTCGGTCGAGGCGGCGAAGAAGTGGCCTACCTGCGTGCGCGCAACATCCCCTGCGAAGTCATCCCTGGTATTACCTCCGCCCATGGCATCAGTGCCCTTTTGCAACTGCCGCTGACCCAGCGCACCCTCGCCCATGGTGTCTGCTTTATCACCGGTCACCAGGAGCAGGAGGTCACCGCCTTTCCTGACTTCAACCATCTGGCTCCCACGCAAACCACGTTGGTCATCTATATGGGGCTTGCCAACATCGGCACCATCAGCTCACAATTGATGCAAGCGGGTCGTTCTCCCAATACGCCTACCATCGCCATTCAGCAGGGCACCACGCCTGCCCAGCGCGTCTGCGCCGCACCTCTTGATGCGCTGGCAGAAGAAGTCAAAAAAGCTGCGCTAACACCACCCACGCTCATCATCATCGGAGACGTGGTAGCACAAAGCCCGTTTTATATTGCAACACATGCCGCCTAAATACTCCATGCACCCAGAACGACCACTGCTAGACATGCTCCGCTTTGCAAGCATAGGCGGCGCGATCGGCCTTATTGCATATAGCATCCTTGTGCTCCTGCTGATGCTCTTTTCTCCACGCGCCATAGACGCACAAACACAACTGTCACTGGGCCAGACCTTCCCGCTTACGATTGTGACTGACCATGGACCAAGGCGGTTTGAGGTGTGGGTCGCAGATACGCCAGAAAAACGTACACAAGGCTTGATGTTTCAAACGGATATTCCAACAAGTGGTGGGATGTTATTTCCCTTTGAGGAAGAGCATCTGATCACCATGTGGATGAAGAACACACCACGCGCATTGGATATGATTTTTATCGATAGTGGCCATACTATCGTCGATATCGCACACCATGCGATGCCTTACTCCACGGAGATTATTGCGCCCCAAGCGCCAGCGCGCTATGTGCTGGAGGTTGTAGCCGGCACCGCCAGGCAGGAGGGCATAAAGCCTGGGATGTGTGTGGTGCTGCCAGATGGTCTATAAGCCGGGTTCTGTACTCGGCTAAAAGCCAAGCGATAGCCATTCATCTTGCACCTGCCTTGCGGCACGCGTCACGCAACCTACCCGAACAGTACACACACCAAAGCCACGCGGAAACATCAAACGCCCGACTGTTCCTATTTGGTCTTGCTCCGGGTGGGGTTTACCTTGCCGCACGCATTGCTGCGATACGCGGTGCGCTCTTACCGCACCATTTCACCCTTACCTCACAATTCACACCATAAGGCGGTATCTTTTCTGTGGCACTTTCCCTGGGGTCGCCCCCGCCGGCATTTTCACCGGCACCCTGCTTTGTGGAGCCCGGACTTTCCTCAAAAATAACAGCACCGAGGCGCCCTTATTTCTGCGGCTATCCAACCATCTGGCCTTGGCACACTACCCGCTTTCATACACCCTGTCAAAGGGAGTCACGCTATCAATTTTCCATCACTGGTTGCTAAAATGCAGCATTTGCTGTATAGAAGGTGCGTTAGGGGACATACAATCATACAGGTACCAACCCATGCACACGCGCTATGGAGCCATAGCTAGCTGCCTTTTGGCAGCCACACTATCCGGGTGTTTTTACCTCGCACCTGGCAGCAGTGAACATTATTACCAATATGCCGTGGACCCGGAAGGCAACCTGGTGCTGCTCGGCTCAGAGCAACCTATTCCAGCTGGCATGACCAAAGTCAACCCAAGCGACGTACCCGAAAGCATACGCAAGCCGCAATCGCAAAGACGTCCGGCCAACCGGCAGCAACGCACCACCACACCTCCGCCCACACAATACCGCACCGCCCCTTCTGCGCCGCAACGTTTTTACCGCGAAGATTATGAACTCCACTACTATCTCAGTGGCAAAACCGCACCTATTCCACTGCCACCGCAAAACCCCTACCCGGCCGCACAGATGCCAAGCTACAACCCCTTCTCAGCCTTTAACGACTACGATAGCAATTACTATGCCCCACCTACCGGGCAAGAACGCTTTGCAACCGTCCCAAGCCCAAGCCGGCCGCCTGTCTATGCACCCCCAGCACGCTACCAAGGTCCTGCCAATTTTAGCGATAGCGTCAGCGTGCCCTCCATAGCACCCGAAACACCCACCTATCAAGACTATGATGAAGGCTACCAAGCACCCAGCTATGAAAGTGACAACGATAGTGAGTATTACTATCCGCAAATGTTCGACATTTACTAGACACTGTTCTAAACACGACCGTGCCTAAGCACCCAGCGCGGCAAAGCTTTCCACGCATCACGCAGCGCGGCGTCATGCTGTTTGTAGGCCGCGTCATGCTGCCCAACCCATGCCCAGAATTTTTTGGAATGATTCATGTGTTTCACATGGCACAATTCATGCACCAACACATAGCGCACCAGCACTTCTGGTAACAACATCAGCCGCTGGTTTAAGCTAATGCTGCCTTTGGCAGAACAACTCCCCCAGCGCGTGCGCTGATGCCGAATCTGCACACGATGATACCCCATGCCCGTCTCCTGGCTTACCCGGTCCAACCACAACGGCAAATGCGCTTTCGCCAAATCACCAAGAAAGCGCTGCAGCGCCTCCACACACGCCGCCTCATCCTTCACCTGCCCATAAAGTACTACAATCTGTTCCTCTTTTTGCTTGCTATAGCGCACATGGCGAGCCGTCGTAGGGCGGCACACCACCTGCCATTGCTGCCCAAGAAGCAACACATCAACACGCTCCGGTACCAAAGGCTCGGTTTGCTTTTGCTGCTGTTGCATGTCCATTTTGGCCTGTGTGCGTGCAATCCAGCCCGCCTTCTCCTGCAAAATCGTAGGAATACGCTTCATATCCATACGATCTGGCACCGTAATCACCAATCCTTTATCCAAATACCACCGCAAATACACCTGCTTGGCACGCGCACTGCGCCGCACCTGATAAGGTGGCATCGCCTTTAAAAAATCTTGCTCGGTTTGCGCTTGCATGTCCTATCACACCCTGTATACCAACATCCATGAGCCTAGAAGGAACCGTGCTATGACACAAGCCTCAAACACACACATCACCACGCCTCCCACCTGGCAGCTGGAAGATTTATACCCATCACCCAAGAGCGAGGCGCTCAAAAAAGATATCGCCTTTACCGAAGAAGAGGCCCAAAAATTTGCCGCGCAATACCGCGGCAAGCTCTCCTCTCTCCAGGCCGAAGAGCTTGCTCACGCCATTAAAACATATGAAGCCATCCAGGAGCGCGCAGAGCGCTTAATGAGCTACGCCTATCTACGCTACGCCGCGCACACATCGGATGAAGAATGCGCCGGCTTTTACCAAGACATCACCGAAATCATCAATCAGGCCGAGCAATATCTTCTCTTTTTTACACTGGAGATCAATGCCCTGGAAGAAGAAACACTGCAAGCGCACATGCAGCAATCCAGCGCTTTCGCGCGTTATGCGCCTTTTTTGCGTGATGTACGCACATTCAAACCCTACCAGTTAGAAGAATCGCTTGAAAAGCTGCTGCATGAAAAAACCATCAGCAGCCGTCAGGCCTGGATTCGTCTTTTCGATCAGACCCTGGTGGATATGCGGGTGCAGCGTGAAGGAGAGACAAAACCCCTGACCCTAACCGAAGCCTTTGACCTTCTGGCATCACCCCATCAAAAAACACGCAAAGAAGTAGCGCTTGCGATTGCCACAGCGCTCAAGGCCCAAGAAAAAACCTTTTCGCTCATTTTCAATACCATTGCCAAAGATAAGGCCATAGAAGATGGTTGGCGTGGCTTTCAAACACCGATCGCCGCGCGCAACGTGGAAAACCAGATTGAAGACGAGGTGGTGGAGCATTTGCAACGCGCGGTGCAGGAGCGCTACGCCGAACTCTCCCATCGCTATTATCGCCTCAAAGCGCAGTGGATGGGCCAGGAAAAGCTCGCATTCTGGGACCGCAACGCGCCCTTGCCTGAAGAAGATGATGCGCGTATCCCGTGGGAGGAAGCACGCGATATCGTGCTGAAAGCTTACCATGATTTTTCCCCACAAATGGCCGAGATTGGCACGCAGTTTTTTGAAAAAAACTGGATAGACGCGGCTCCAAGAGAAGGCAAAGATTCCGGTGCGTTTTCGCACCCAACCACACCGGAAGCGCATCCCTATATCCTCATGAATTATCAAGGAAAAATGCAGGACGTGATGACGCTCGCCCATGAGCTGGGCCACGGCGTACATCAATGCCTGGCGGGTAAGCAGGGAACCTTGATGGCCGATACACCGCTGACCTTAGCCGAAACCGCCTCCGTGTTTGGTGAGCAGCTCACCTTTCAGGCGTTGCTAAAACAGGCCAGCAGCCCGACGCAGCGTAAGGTGCTGATCGCTGGCAAAGTGGAAGATATGCTGAACACGGTCGTGCGTCAGGTGAGCTTCTGCCAATTTGAAGGGAAGGTCCACACCGCGCGCATGCAAGGGGAGCTTGCTGCCGAAGCTATTGGAGAATTTTGGATGCAGACGCAGGCAGAAAGCTTGGGTCCGGCCATTGATTTAACCGCGGAATATGCAAGCTTTTGGAGCTATATCCCACATTTTATCCACACCCCATTTTATGTGTATGCCTACGCCTTTGGTGATTGCCTGGTCAATGCACTTTATGCGCGGTTCAAGCAGCAGCCCGAAGGGTTTGAGGCGCTTTATATGCAGGCATTGGAGGCGGGCGGCACTTTGCGGCATAAAGAATTGCTTGCACCGTTTGGGCTTGATACCACGGCACTGGATTTCTGGCATCAGGGTTTGGATATCATCAGCGGCTATATTGACGAGCTGGAAAAAGAAATGGGTGCCTAAAACACCGCGGCGCCTCATAGAGCATCACCATAGGCGCGATACACTCTTTTTTAGTGCAGTAATTTTTCTTGCTTCTCTTCGCTTGTAACCGCAGGCTTTTTTCGAGCCTTCTTCTTCGGCTTGTTTTCATAGGCAATGGTCGGCTCCGCGCCCTTTTCCACCACGCGCTCGGTGATGGTCACCCCGGTCACATTTTTCTGACCCGGAATGTCGTACATCAAGTCTAGCAAAGCTTCCTCCAAGATGGCCCGAAGACCCCTGGCGCCTGTTTTGCGCGCAATCGCCTTCTTCGCGATGGCACGCAGCGCGCCATCGGTGAACTTCAGGGTCACATCTTCCATCTCAAACAGCTTCACATATTGCCGGATGAGCGCATTTTTGGGCTCGGTCAGGATGCGCACCAGCGAGGCTTCATCTAAATCTTCGAGTGTGGCCATGACCGGCAGGCGACCCACAAATTCAGGAATCAGGCCATATTTGACTAGATCCTCCGGCTCAATTTCCTGCAGCAATTCGCCGATCTTGAGATTCTCCTGATTCTTCACCGTGGCACCAAACCCGATCGAGCTGCCATGTAAGCGCTTGGAAATCAGCTTCTCAATGCCTGCAAAGGAGCCCCCGCAAATAAAGAGAATGCCAGAGGTATCCACCTGCAAAAACTCCTGCTGCGGATGTTTGCGCCCACCTTGCGGCGGCACCGAGGCCACCGTGCCTTCCATAATTTTCAGCAAGGCCTGCTGTACGCCCTCACCCGAAACATCCCGTGTAATCGAGGGGTTTTCCGCCTTGCGCGAGATTTTATCCACCTCATCAATATACACAATACCGCGTTGGGCACGTTCCACATTATAATCCGCGGCCTGAAGCAAGCGCAGGATGATGTTTTCCACATCCTCACCCACATACCCCGCTTCGGTCAGCGTGGTCGCATCGGCCATGGTAAAGGGCACATCCAGAATGCGGGCGAGTGTTTGCGCGAGCAATGTCTTCCCACACCCGGTCGGCCCCATCAGCAAAATATTGGACTTGGCAAGCTCGGGCTCACCGCCTTTTTCCATATGCTCCACGCGCTTGTAGTGGTTATGCACCGCCACCGAAAGCACCCGCTTGGCCTGCTGCTGACCCACCACATAATCATCAAGTACGGTATAAATCTCTGAAGGCGAGGAAATCCCCCCGCTGACCGCCAAAGGCGAACGGGTTTCTTCGCGGATAATATCTAAGCACAGTTCCACGCACTCATTGCAAATAAAGACCGTGGGCCCGGCAATCAGCTTTTTGACTTCATGCTGACTCTTGCCACAAAACGAGCAGTAAAGCGTGTTATCGCTACCTTCATTCTGCGTATTGTCGGAATCACTCATCGTTATCTACCTCTGGTTAATGCTTTTTGTGTTTGATATCTTGCCTCAATTTTTTCAGCCATTTTTTCTTTTACTTGCTCCAAATCATATACCTCTTCCGCTTCGTTGATTGGCTGCAAAGCTTTTCGTCCCATGGGCTCCAGGAACTTTTCGAGTTGTTCAGATGAAAGTACCGCAATGTTAAATGGAGGTCTAGCGTCCCCTACTTTAATGATGGGAGTCTGTTCAGCACTCTCTCCTCGTAAAAAAGCGCCCGCAATACGGCTGCTATCAGGTACACTGGCCCCTGCTCTTTCAAGAGCGCTTGTTTCTTTATACACAAGACAAGCCACTTCTGGATTGGCACCTTCCACGTCCATATAAGCCAAGAAGGCACTCATGCGCTGCAATGCGCCCTCAAGTTGGCGGTTAAATGCTAGAACTTCTCTTTTAGGCTTATCACCCATCTTGATCCTTTTTTGCTTATCTTCTTCTATCCCGCATCCGGCCTTTTAGTGATGACTTCATCGATCAAACCAAATTTCTTGGCCTCTTCGGCACTCATGAAATTATCACGTTCCATATTCTTTTCAATCACAGAAAGTTTTTGGCCCGTATGGTCCACATACATCTGATTCAGGCGTTTTTTGAGGTTTAAGATCTCACGCGC
>JANQHP010000091.1 GCA_028282625.1 Rickettsiales bacterium
GGCATCCACCAGCACATGATGCATGTCTTCTGTGCCATAAAGCGGACTGATATGCACCACCACCCCGCCGGCACGCAAAATCGCCATATAGCTCACCACACATGCCGGACAGTTCGGCAGGCACAGCCCCACGCGCGTGCCTTTTGTCACGCCAAGCTCGGCCAATGCCCCTGCCAGCGCCGCCACCTGGTCCGCCAGCGTTTGATAGGTCGAAATGCTCCCAAAAAAATCAAGTGCCACATGGTCTGGATAGCGCGTGGCCGCCTCATTCAACAGATGGTAGATGGGTTTGGGATCGATCGCCTGTGACCAGTCAATATCGGGCGGGTAGGCATCAAGCCAGGGATGGGAGGTCTCAAGCATCATCTAGTCAAATAAATTGGGTTGATCGGAGGAAGGGTTTAGCGTGGTCTTTTTCCGACGCGCACGCGGTTTTTGAGCAGGTGCGCTGGAGGATGTCACGCCACGCCCTGCCGTTGCCTCGCGCGTACCGTCGGCAAATTGCAGCGAAAGCGCTTGCCCTTCGGCCACATCCGCCGCCTGCCGGATCAGGGAACCGTTGCCCCCGTCGCGCACCAGTGCGTAACCACGCCCCAACACTTGCCGATAATCCAGGCTGCGCAGCATCTGCGCACTCTTTGCCACGCGCGCGCTCTGGCGTTCCACCTGACGTAAAAGCAACGCGCTATGCAGCCTCACGCCCTGCAATGCGTGGCCTGCACGCTCCAGCAGGTGACGCTGGCCGCGCTGCAAGCGCTCCGCCAAAATATCGGTCCGCTGCGCGCGCATTTCCCATTGCTGCTTGGGGCCAATCAAGCCACGTGCCGTTGCCCTGAGCTTTTGCTGGTGCATCTGCAGCACGCGCGAAGAGGCCTGCGTGAGGCGTTGCTGATGGGAAAGCAGCGTCGCATAAAGATCCTGCTTGATCGGCACCGCCATTTCGGCCGCCGCCGTAGGGGTGGGCGCGCGGAGGTCCGCCGCGTAATCCGCCAGGGTGGTGTCCGTCTCATGGCCCACCGCAGAAATAATCGGCAAGGCGGAATCCGCAATCGCACGTACCACACGCTCCTCATTAAACGCCCACAAATCTTCCAACGACCCACCGCCACGCGCCACCATCAAAAGATCGGGTTTCAGTGGATGGTCCGAAGGCAACGCGTTGAACCCCTCAATCGCCTGCGCCACCTGTTCTGCGGCCCCCTCTCCCTGCACCAGCGTGGGCCAAACCAGCACATGCACCCCACAGCGATCTTGAATACGGTGCAAAATATCACGAATCACCGCACCGGTGGGTGAGGTAATCACCCCAATGCGCTTGGGCAGAAAGGGCAATGGCTGCTTGCGCTCCGCCGCAAAAAGCCCTTCTTCCTGCAACTGCTTGCGTCGCGCTTCCAACATTGCCATCAGCGCGCCCACGCCGGCGGGCTCCATCTGCTCCACCACAATCTGGTAGTTGGAACGCCCGGCATAGGTGGAAAGCCTTCCGGTACAAATCACCTCCAGCCCGTCTTCCGGCGCAAAGGTAAAGCGTCCCGCCACACCCCGCCAGCACACCGCGTTTAACACCGCGTCGCTATCTTTCAGGCTGAAATAAAGATGCCCGCTTGCCGCCTGTTTGTAGCCCGAAATTTCACCGCGCACTCGCACATGGCTGAAGCTACCCTCCACCACACGTTTAAGCGCGGCGGAAAGCTCACTGACCCTGTAAGCGGGCTGATTATGTGCATGCGAGGTCGTATCTTCCATAGCAAGCAGCATAGTTTATCTGGAAAAGGGCGTAAAGCTCCTATAGAAAGGAGCGATTGGTTTTATCTGGAGCGGTTGGTTTGAACAAAAACCATGGTTGAAGATCTATTTAGCGCATCGCCTGCCCAAACAGCAGAAGGCTATACGGCCGAAGCAATCGAGGTCTTGGAAGGGCTTGCACCCGTCAGGCATCGCCCGGGCATGTATATTGGTGGCACCGATGAAACCGCCCTGCACCACCTAGCCTCTGAAATTTTGGACAACGCCATGGATGAGGCCGTGGCAGGCCACGCCACATGGATTGAGATGCATTTGGAAGCAGAGGGCACGCTCATGATCGGCGATAACGGTCGTGGCA
>JANQHP010000108.1 GCA_028282625.1 Rickettsiales bacterium
AATTTGGCAAAGTGCCACCCTCTTTCTGGGGAGGGGTTCCTTAAGCGTAGTTCAAAAAAACGGAGCAGGCGTTTAGCCTGCGACTAGGAGCGAAGCGACGCCGCGCCCATGCGCGGGCGGGGTTGCAGGGGTTAAGACCCCTGCTTTTAAGAAAGATTATTGGATCCCGCGGTCGAGACCGCGGGATGACGATGTGAGGTCGGCAGCATGGGCACCTCCCGCACCATGTCATTCCTGCTTTAGGCAGGAATCCCTCTATCCGCACCTTAAAACGCTGCAATAGAAATTCCCAACTCGCCTTGTGCTTAAGAAATGACCTGGCCCCTGGCCCCTGCCTTCTGGCTCCTGATGCGCTACCGTGAGGCAAAAGGTAGGACTGCTTCCTGACCTCGGTTGATTTCTTCTACACGCGCACTATCAACCCTGATTTCCCCAGGGGGTTTTTCCGTCGCGTGCGGCTCACCCTCTAGGTTGGCCGCTCCGGCAACTTGCTTGCCGCCACGTACCAAGCCCATTGCTTGCCTTGCGTTTGGATCAGCATCTCTTGCATCTCTTTCTGCTGCTAGCGTGGCCATATGGATATCAAATGCTCCAACGCCTTGATCAGCGTCCATCTCAACCTGCATCTGACGCATCGCTTCCACACGCTCCTTCACTTCTAAGAATGCCTCACGCATGCCTGGCTGATCCATACCCACAAAGCCCTTTAAGCCTTCCTCTTCAAAAAGCCCCGTTAAAATCGAAGAGCCCATCAATGTGGTCTGCGCGTCTTTCAATTCAGGATAAAGCAGTACGGCAGCATCCATCTCTTCTGCAGTCATTGTTTCTGCTCGCACAGCGGTCGAAGCCATAATCTCTTCAACATTCGCACGTTCTGCATCTACGCGCACCACATCGCCTAAATCATTGGTATATTGTACTTCTACATCGTTCAAGGCAAGAGGATCACCATTTTTTTCTAGGAAGAATATGGGGTCACGGGCTAATGTTTCCGTGGCAATGAGCTTGAGCCCAGGGCCTGCATTATCCAGATCAATCACATGTTTCTGACCCTGATTTAAGGCACTGAAACTTGAGCCATCGATGAACATATTGGATGCTGCCAAGTCGTTTACGTTGGAAATGATAGTCACATTTTCACCCGCCATTTCCAGCACTTGACGCGCAGGCGCCACTTCATCCGGCCCCACTGCAGGAGCTGGGTCAAAGGTCGCAAAAATCTCTTCCATCGCATTTGTTGGCTCTGAAGCCTCCGCACCAGAACCAGAAGCACGCGCCTCCATGCCCGACCGGGATTCTGCTACGAGAGTCTGTTTTTCTTCTGCACTCATGGAGGTCACTTCTGCTTTGGCCGCTTGCTCGCCTGTGCGGGCTTCGCGTGCTTCGGCTTGCTGGAGTTGCCTCTGTACGTTTTGTTGTAAAAGGGCAGCTTCTTCTGTGGCAGTTGCTGCCATTTGTCGGAGATTGGCTGCTGCTTGTTCATCCATATTGGCCGCCATATGCTCAATAAGCGCCTGAAATTGGTGCATAGCATCTCTGGCTTCTGTTGATCCGGCGGGTGCGCTTTGCATTCTTGCAACTAACGCGGCCATGTCATTCGCTAAATTTGCAACTTCTGTATTCATTGATGATCCCCTTCTTTGATACGGTTTTATCTAGGTTGCACAAGCTATGTTTGCTCATATTTGGAAACATAATAACTAAAATTTTAGTAAATTGCAAGGCAAAAATCAACTTAAAGGTGTAAAATTTCGTTTTTCTGGTATTCGAGGTAGGTCTACCATAGCGCACTCCCTTCTTTTTAAAGGAGCCAACCTCACATAGCACGCCATCTGCCTTCGCGCTTTGCAAAACGTCTGAAATACGCTACACATGCACCCATGAGCGATGAACCGACCCTTCCCCCGCGTAGTTTTTACCGCATTGAGCGGCTGCCTCCCTATGTCTTCGCGCAGGTCAACAAATACAAGATGGAAGCGCGCCATCGCGGGGAAGACATCATCGATTTCGGCATGGGCAACCCGGATGCGCCCACCCCGCCACACATTGTGGAAAAGCTTCGCCAAACCGCGCTGGACCCCAAAACCCATGGCTATTCCATGTCGGTTGGTATCCCGGGTCTGCGTAAGGCAGTAGCCAGTTACTACGCGCGGCGCTTTGATGTGACGCTCAACCCAGAAACCGAAATTGCCGTTAGCCAGGGCTCCAAGGAAGCGCTCTACCATTTTGCGGTGGCCACCACCCGCCCGGGCGATACCATCCTGGTGCAAGACCCAAGCTATCCGCTGCACACCTTCGGCTTTATCCTGGCTGAAGCCAATATCCAAACCCTGCCGCGTGATTTTAGCAATCCGGACTTTGAAGGCGAGTTTTTGCGCCAGGCCAAGCTTGCGATTGAGCGCACCAGCCCCAAGCCGGTGGCCATCGTGGTCAACTACCCTTCCAACCCGACCACCGATACGGTCAGCCTGCCTTTTTACGAAGAGCTGGTCGCACTGTGCCGCCATCACAACGTCATCCTGATTTCGGATCTGGCCTACAACGAGATTTACTTTGACGAAGAAAATCCGCCGCCTTCGGTCCTCCAGGTCAAAGGTGCCAAAGATATTGCGGTCGAGTTTACCACCATGAGCAAGACCTATTCCATGGCGGGCTGGCGTGTGGGCTTTACCTGCGGTGGCAAGCATTTCCTGGATGCACACAAGCGGGTCAAGTCCTACCTGGATTATGGCGCCTTCACCCCGATCCAAGTGGCGGCGGCTGCCGCACTGAACGGCCCGCAGCAATGCGTCACC
>JANQHP010000124.1 GCA_028282625.1 Rickettsiales bacterium
TTTGCACACGCATCCCGATCCTCTTTGGCGAGCGATTTGGCGCGGTCATGAAAGGCGCGGATCAGCCCAAAGAGTGAGTCAAAATTCTCATCGCGCAACGACTCTTCCGCGCGGTGGTAGAGCGCCAAAAGCTGCTCGGTTTCCTCCACAGAAAGCGCGATCACATGCTTCTTGGAAGACGCGGCCGCTTGCTCTTCTGAAGGCGTTGCTTCGGGTGTGTGGGGTGGGTTTTCGGTCATCCAAGGCTCTGATGAGATTAAGATGGCTCTTACTCTATCAAAAAAACCTTACCAATTCGTTACTTGGGGGGCAGATATTGCTTCAGCAGCACCGCCACTTCTTCAAACGCCTCGGAGATCTGCACAATGCGGTGGGAAGGAATGTGGCTTGCCTTGCCGCCTGAGGTGAGCTGCGTCCTGGCATCTTCCTCCACCGACTTGGCCAACATGGAAAAGTCCTGCAAGCCCAGGGCGGCACTGGTGGATTTGAGCGTATGCGCCATGCTGGCCAGCGTTTGCACCTCGTTATTGGTATAAGAATCCACCAATTTTTGGATCAATTTTCGGCTGTCGGTGATAAATAAATCGATTGAGCTTGCAAGACCCTCGCCCATCACCTCCTTGTAGGCATCAAAAATATCGTGGTCCATCAACGTGGTATCTTTGGCCTCGTCGTTGGGGCTGGCGACTTTGAGCTTGGGCGCCACCCAACGAGCCAGCGTGGTTTGCAGGACTTTCCGCTTGACCGGCTTGCTGATATAATCGTCCATTCCCGCCTTCAGGCAGGCCTCCTTATCCCCCTTCATCGCGTTGGCGGTGAGGGCGACAATCGGCACGGCATCAATCTGGCCCTCCTCCTGCAAGGTGCGGATGGCGGCGGTGGCCTCGAACCCGTCCATTTCCGGCATCTGGCAGTCCATCAATACCACGTTAAACGGCCCTTCCTCGGTGATTTTTTCGACCGCAATGCGTCCATTCTCTGCGCTGGTCACCGTAAAGCCCAACTCCTCTAGCATCTCTTCTGCCATGGCACGGTTGATGCGGTTATCCTCGACCAGCAGCACACGCCTGCCTTCAAAATGATACGCATCCTCCACTTGCACCACCACCGCATCCGGCTTCCATTTTGCGATGATGCCAAGCAGCTGATTCCGGCGGATCGGCTTGGTGACATAATCCTGCATGCCAGCCTCCAAGCAGCGCTCCTTATCCCCTTTCATCGCGTTGCCTGTGAGGGCTACAATGGGGATATCCGCAATCTTTTCTTGCGCCTTCCATTCTGTCAGGATCCGGCTGGCCTCAAACCCATCCATCTCGGGCATCTCACAATCCATCAAGATCAGGTCCACCCCACCTTTTTGCACCGCCTCCAGCGCCTGTTTGCCGTTGACGACCACCTCTACCTCGCAGCCGGCCTGCTCCAGCATCTCGACCGCCAACCCTTGATTCACGCGATTATCTTCAGCCAGCAGCACGTGCAGCCCGCTAAATTGCATCTCGCGTGTTTGCGCTTTTTGACGGTTTTTGGATTGCAAGCTGTCGCTTGTGATCAGCACATCCCGCTCGCCGGCCTGGTATTTTTGCCAGACCACCGGCAGCAACATATTGAGCTCTTGGGGCTTCACCGGTTTGGAGAAGTACGCCAAAAACCCGGCTTCACGAAAACGCCGCGAATAGCCCGCCCCGCCGGCAGAGGTCAGCATCACCATGGCCAAATCTTGTATGCCCTCATGGTCACAAATCGCGCGTGCTAACTGTTCGCCGTTCATCTCTGGCATCAGATAATCCACAATGGCCATATCAAAGGGTTCTCCCTTTTGCGTGGCATCCTCGAGTATTGCCAATGCTTTGGAGGGCACGTCGCAATAGTGCATGGCGGCACCCATGGGCTCTAAGAGCTCGCCAATGAGCGTACCGTTTGCCTCGATGTCGTCCACCACCAAGACCTGCATACCCTCTAGCGTGTCGCCAATCGGCTCCTCTTCATGCTCGGTTGTATCGGCCTCCAACGTCATGGTAAACCAGAAGGTGGAACCCTTGCCAGGCTCGCTCTTAACTCCAATGTCGCCGCCCATCATCTGCACAAGCTGTTGGCTAATCGCAAGGCCCAGCCCGGTGCCGCCGAATTTCCGCGTGGTGGAGGTATCGGCCTGCGAGAATTTATCAAAAATCTTTTGTTGCGCCTCCTTGGAAATGCCAATGCCTGTATCCGATACGGACACCTTGATGGTATGGCGACCTGCTTCCTCTGCGTTGCCGGCTGGCACCTCTTCCACCAGGATCATGACATAGCCTTTTTCGGTAAATTTGATCGCATTGCCGACCAGATTATGGATAATCTGACGAATACGCCCCGGATCTCCTATCAGATAATGGGGCGTGCGCGGTACGTAGCGTACCACCAGCTCCACGGCCTTTTCGCGTGCTTTGACGGCCAAAAGATCGGCAGAATCTTCCACCACGGTCATAAAGTCAAACGCAATGGGCTCTAGCTCCAGCTTGCCTGACTCAATCTTGGAAAAGTCGAGGATGTCGTTGATAATATTCAGTAACGCTTCGGCGGAATTGATCACGGTACGGGCATAATTTTGCTGTTTATGCGTGAGGTTGGTTTCCAGCAACAGCTCGGTCATCCCCATAATGCCATTCATCGGCGTACGGATTTCATGGCTCATATTGGCCAAAAACTCACCCTTCATCTGGTTGGCCTCATCGGCTCGAAGGCGCGCCTCATCGGCCTGTTCCTTGGCAACCAGCAAGTCACGCTCATTCTGTTCCATCCGCTCCAGCATCATATTCACCGCACCACCAAGCTCTCCTACTTCATCCCGCGTGTGTGCGTGGGCACGCAGACGATAATCCTTGGTCTGTGAAAACAGGTTGGCCAGTTTCGCCAGGCGGATAATGGGGCTGGTAATGCTTCTTTCAAAACAACGGGTGAGGTAGATGGCAATGATAACCGCAATCACCAACGAGAGGACCACAATCAGAAAATGCCGCGCGATTAATTGGTATAAATGCGATAAAGAAGCCTCAATATAGACCACCCCAATGACTTCTTCTGCTTGGGACGCATGTTGCTGCACAATCCGATGAAACAGGTGCACCCTTTCCCATGTAAAGGTGTGGCCGCCTGTTGCTCCCTCTTCCAGCAAGTGCTTGTTGAGCACAGGGCAGGGCTCTGGCGCCTCCTGACTGGTATAATGTGCCAGCTTGGCACCGTGATTGTCGTAGGCGTTGCTATAAAGACACACCGTCACCACATTGGGTGTATTGCGTAAGGAAGACACATTTTCAGTCGCCGTGGCGCGGTCATCAAATTCAATGGCTGCAGTACTTTGATTGCCCACAATATCGGCCGTGGTTTGAAGCGAGCGCACGACATTGTCTTTTTCCTGCAAAATGCTGGTCGTCAAGTCAATCACACTTGTGACCACCAACACCACCAGGCAAATGGTAACCACCAGTCGTAAAATCTGCTTTTTAATCGAGCGCTTTTTTACTTTATGCGTGGGATGGTCTTGCATTGTTCTTCCCTTCATACACGAACGGTTTCTAAGGTACCGTTTTCACAATTTGCATGAGCTTGGAATTTGCCACCAGGCCATGACGCTTGAAGCTTTCTGTATTGAGCAGCAGCACAATCTTTTTGGGTGTGTTCACAAATTCGATCCCACCGCCTTGTTTGGCAAAACCTTTGTGATCACTGACCGTTAAAAGCCCGGTTTGGTATTGCATCTGTGTTAAAACGGTCGGGATATTCTCCGCTTCTTCATGGCCTATAAATAGCAAGGCACAGCCACCTATTGTGTGGGTATCATCGATATAGCGTACCGCATATCCTGCTGCTGCAAATTTGCTCTGCACGATATAATCCAACGCATTGCCAAAGGAGTTGGCGCCATATACGCAGATCACCTTATTTACATCCTGCCCTTCTGGCCATTGGATATATTTAAAGAACTTGAACAAAAACACGGCTTTAATCTTATAGGTTTTTTCTTGCGCATAGGCCTCTGCCGGCAACATGCCTACCACCAGTATGCACACCAACCCGACCCACTGAATGCACCATGAAAACCATACCGGCACTACTGACCCATCATCTGATTGCCATCCAATGATTCTACAGGCAATACGCAACCATAGAAAGTATTATTTGCACACGCAACATCCAAAGGTTGTGCTTGGGGGTTTACGCCAAGGTCTAAGCCAGGGGCTTAAGAAGGAGAATCTAGAAGCAGCATATCTTCCATGGAAGGAGCCAGCTCTTCCCACAGTAAGGTAGAGGGGTCCACGGTATCGATCCGTGTAATATGGGATGCTAGTGGAATGCGCGCATGCGCAAAGGAAGGTGGCCCGGCTATGATGAGGGTGGGTTGTTTCAAAAGCGCGGAAAAGATCGCAGGTGCCGTGTCGCCGCCTACCACCAGCTTTGCCCCACGTATCAGCTCTGCAAGCATCCCAAGATCGGTCTTGCCTCCAAGATTGAGGCATTGCTTGTAATGCATATCCTCTAAAAAGCGCAGCACCGGATGGTCGGACGCATCGCCCACCAATACCGGCAAGAAGCCATGTTCGCTTAGCCATTGCATGCATCGCAGCCACTCTGCCTCCGCCCAGCGCTTGTCCTTTTTGCCGCCTGGTGCCAGCAACACATAGCGTTGATCGGCCGGTATCAGGCTGCGCAAGGCCTGCATATCCCCTTTCAGCCAGCCTAAGGAAGGCTCTGGCACGGCCTCAATATTGGCGATCTGCAGCTGCTCTTTTAGCCGCTCGCTCAGCAAGCGCGCGGGTCCTTCGGGGTTATGGTAAGGGTGCGAACACCATGGCACCGCCCCGCTCCATGGCAATTTATCACGTCCCATCAAGCGGAAATAACTGTTGCTGCGTTTGCTGTGCGTGAGATCATATACGCCTGCAAATCCTTCGGCACGGATGCGCCGCGCCATCTGCCATATCCCAGGCAAATGCCACCAGGGATGCATTGGGTCCACCCATGTCACTTCTACCAGGTCGCAAAGCCTTGCCAGCTTTGCCGCCTGAGGTGAGGTCAGCACGGTCCATGTGGTGTTTGGATGGTGCCGGCGTATCGCCTCTATGGCACCCAGCGAAAGGGCCAGGTCGCTCACACCACCCAGCTGTATTACCAGGCCACGAAAGCTTTGGTTGCTTGGATTATCTACGTTACCCTGCATCTTTTTGCTCCTGATTCGACCATGCCTCACGCGCCTTGGCAAGCCGCAACGTGCGCGCAAACGCATAGAGCACGCTTTCACTCACCCCATCGATCCCCAACAAGAAATAGCGACGCATGAGATACGCTTTGCCAAAGGCTGCCAGCGGTTCTACCACCACACGCCACCCGGCAGGTCGTCGGCCACGCGCAAGCATGTCCTCTGCCTGCATCGTGCTGTAACGGTTGACTTTTTCCACGGCATGCTCCCAGGATCGAAAGGAGCGGTGCAAGATTGGTGCCTTGCAAGAACCCACCTGGCTGCCTCTTTCCATCACCACGGAATCATGCACGGTGCTGGGCTTAAACGCCCCCTTATCGCTTCGGTAAAGCCGCACTGGGTTGTTGGAAGGTGCCCACCTGCGCAAATGGTGTTCTCCGCGGCGTACCAAACGGATCGCAAGCCGGTACCCATCCATTTGCGGCCCTTCTTCGTTGGAAAATAGTGTCCGAATTTCTTCTGCCAGTGCCGGTGAAAGCGCCTCGTCCGCATCCAGATTCAGCAACCATGGCTGCGTGCAAAGCGACTGGGCAAACAGTTTCTGCGGGCCATAGCCTTCCCACGGATGATGCTCCACCCGTGCGCCTGAGTCGCGTGCCAATTTCACCGTATCGTCCATACTCCCGCTATCAACCAATACTACTTCTGCCGCACCCAAATCTTCCAAACTTTTTAGCGTATAAGGCAAGCGATCGGCCTCGTTATAGGCAATGATAAACACCGAAAGTGGTAGTGTGGTCTTGCTCATGCGTCTTTTTCCTCAAGTAAATCTGCATAAAGTTGCAAGGTGTTATCACACATCTGCTGCAGGGAAAAATGCTCCGCCACATGCGCACGGCACCGCTCCGAGAGTGCCGCCTGCCTTCCTTCAGGAAAGCTGATCGCCCGATGTAGCGCCTGCGCCATATCTGCCGGGTCATGTGGGTCCACCAATCGACCGGTATGATGGTCGATCACCGTTTCACACGCACCACCCAGTGCGGTGGCCACCACGGGCTTGCCCATGGCCTGCGCCTCCACCGCCACGCGCCCAAAAGCTTCGGGTTCTGTGGAAGCTGAGACCACCACATCCGCCAACGCATAGGCCGCTGGCATATCGGTAATCGCCTCACTCATCCGCACATGGTGCTCCAGCTTGAGCCTCAAAATCTCTTGCTTGAGGCGGTCGACATAGCGCGGGTGCTTGTCCATCGCACCGGCCATGACACAATAAAAAGGCGTGCCAGCAGGCAGGCGTGCCAAGGCATGCAGCAGTAAAAACTGCCCCTTCCAGCCCACCATACGTCCGGGCAGAAAGATCAACGGTATGCCATCAGGCAAACGCCAGCTGTTCCGGATAGCCTCCATCCGTGCGACCGACACCGCCGCCGGGTCAAACAGCGCCATATCCACCCCACGTGGGATCGTCACAATACGCGCGGCCTCTACGCCATAGACCTCCTGCATGTGCTGGGCAATAAAATCGGAAACCGCAATCACCTTCTGTCCATAGGTCATGACGCGGTTATATCGCTTCTTGCCGGGCACGTTGCAGCGATAGGCGCCATGGAACGTGGTCACAAAAGGAAGGGTAAGCCGCTTGGCGGCATAGTAAGCGCTCCAGGCCGGCGCCCGCGAACGCGCATGCACGATATTCACGCTTTCACGCCGCATAAGCCGTCGCAAGCGCTTGCGGTTACGCCATATTCCCCATAGGCTGCGCGTGCCAAGCGGCAGGGTGATATGCTCCACGCCATGACGCGCCAGCATTGGTACCATGCTCCCGCCGCTAGAAGCCACCATGGAGCGCATGCCTGCTGCTTTGGCTGCTCGCGCGATATCCACCGTGCCGCGCTCCACCCCGCCACTGTTTAACGCTGGCAGAATTTGCAGCAAGGTCTTCCCTTGTAGAATCGTCGGTAGGTTGCCCATAGCGCTACTCTACGCGCGCGCTGTCAAAAATACCAGCGGGGAAACGGTTTGGTGTTATGACGCGACTAGGCGTGCAGACTTTGCGTTATCCAAAGTGATGTGGATATTACCCCTTCAGTGCTTCCTTCGCCGAAGCCGAAAGCTGGATGTGCAATTCGCGCAGTTGGGTCTGGTCCGCCGGGGCAGGGGCTTTCATCAGCAGATCCTCGGCCTGCTGGTTCATCGGGAAGGCAATCACCTCGCGGATATTGGGCTCATCGGCGAGCAACATGACGATGCGGTCCACGCCCGGCGCGATGCCGCCATGGGGCGGGGCGCCATATTCAAAGGCGTGCAGCAAGCCACCAAAACGTGCGGCGACTTCCTCTTCGCTGTAGCCACAAATGCCAAACGCTTCGACCATCAGTTCGCGATTATGGTTCCGAATGGCACCTGAGGAAAGTTCCACGCCGTTGCAGACAATGTCATATTGCCCGGCTTTAAGGGCAAGATAGTCGCCGGCTTCCTTGCAGGC
>JANQHP010000132.1 GCA_028282625.1 Rickettsiales bacterium
TACCGATTGGAGCCGGCGACCGCTTTCCACGGCGCAGGTGGAATATGCGCTTTCAGATGTGACGTATTTGCGCACGATTTATGAAAAGATGATGGAGCAGCTCAAAAAGCGTGAGCGGCTTTCCTGGGCGCTGGAGGAAATGGAGGTGCTCAAAGACCCGGATCGTTTCCAGACGCATCCTGAAGATGCCTACCGCAAGCTGCGCTTGAACCAGCTAAACCAGAAGCAGCAGGCGATTGCGCAGGCGCTGGCCAATTGGCGTGAAGTGCAGGCGCAGGAAAAGGATGTGCCACGGCAGCGCTTGCTCAAGCACGACACGATTATTGAGATGGCCGGTAATCCGCCTAAGAAAGTTGAGGATTATAAGAAGCTGCGCTTTTATCCGCATAATCTTTCTGGCAAGCATAAGGAAGCGTTGCTGGAATTGCTCCGGGTGACACAGGAGGCGGAGCTGCCCAAGGTGGAGCGACAAAAGCCGCTGCCCAAAAGCCCGCCGGGTTTGTTGCCGCTGCTGCGGGTGTTGCTCAAAGCGCGCTGCGAGCCACAAAAGGTAGCACCCAGTGTGGTGGCGCGTTCGGAGGAGTTGGACCGGCTGGCAGCCCTTGGTCCGGATGCGTGGGAGCCGGGTGATCCCGACCGCCCGCGTTGCCTTTCAGGTTGGCGCTTTGATGTGTTTGGACGTCCGGCCGTGGCCTTGCTCAAAGGAGATTTGGCGCTGACGTCGGGTCCGGAAGGGGTGATCTGCCTGGAGCCGGAAATGGCGGAGAGCGATTCGGCTTAAAAGCGTTTTTCCTATGCAACCGACCCTCTACATCTTGCATGAAAATCCGCTGTGGCTGGAACCGATTGCCACAGCGCTCACGCGACATCAGGTGCCGTTTGAGCCCTGGTTTTTGGACGACCGCGTGCTGGATTTGCAGGCAACACCGCCGCATGGGGTGTTTTTCAATAAGATGAGTGCCTCGGCCCACACGCGGGGGCATCGCCATGCGCCGGATTTGGCGATGGGGCTGCTGACCTGGCTGGAGGCGCACGGCAAGCAGGTGATCAATGGCACGCGTGCGTTGCAGTTGGAGATGAGCAAGGCGATTCAGCTGCAGGCGATGCAACGCCAGCAGATTGCGGTGCCGCATACCGCCGTGGCGCTTGGCGAGGCGGCGGCCAGACGGTGCGCTGCGGCACTGGATCAGCCTTTTATTGTGAAGCATAATCGGGGTGGCAAGGGGCTTAGCGTGCATCTCTGCGAGGACGGGGCTGCGTTAGAGACCTATTTGCGTGCACCTGAGTACGAGCCACCGGTGGATGGCTTGCTGCTGATTCAGGAATATGTGCAGGCGGCGGACCGCTCGATCACGCGGATGGAGTTTATCGGTGGGCGCTTTCATTACGCGGTGCGGGTGGATACGAGCGGTGGGTTTGAGCTCTGTCCGGCCGAAGCGTGCCAAATCCCTGAGCCTGCTGCAACCCAGGAGGCTTGCATGCTGGAGGGCGGTGGCGGGATGTTCCAGCTTCTGCCTGATTTCAACGGCCAGGAGAATGCGGCTTTCATTGCGCGGCATGAGAGGTTGCTGGCCAGTGAGGGCATTGAGGTGGCCGGCATGGAGTTTATCACGACGGCATCGGGTGCGCGGGTGACTTATGACATTAATGTGAGTACGAACTACAATCCAGAGATTGAGCAGGCAGCCTCGGAGGCGGCCCTGGATCGCTTTGCGCTTTGGTGCAAGGGTTTGCTGCAACAAGAAGAGGGGCGTGCTGCTTCTGCGAATAGCAGGTAGTGATGGCCGCGCCTGCTTCCTTGCCACCGGAACTCGAGCCGTTGCTGCTGGACTTGCCTCTGCTGGCCCCTGTGACGATCGAGCGTTTGCATGCTTATGTGGCCCTTTTGCAGCAATGGAACCCTACGATTAATTTGGTGAGCAAGCGTGAAGCAAGCGATGCTTCTCTGTTATGGACGCGGCATATCGGAGATGGGTTGCGGCTCTGGCCACTGGTGCCACGCGGTGCCCGGCATCTGGTGGATATGGGCAGCGGTGGCGGGATTCCGGGTTTGGTGCTGGCGATCCTGGGAGCGGACCCGGCGCGCGCGCGGGCGCTGGAGGTGACGTTGATTGAAAGCGACCGGCGCAAGGGCGCTTTTTTGCAGGAGGCAGCGCGGCAGCTGGAGGTGCCGGTGACGCTGCATAGCAAGCGGATTGAGGACGTGCCGCCTGTGGCGTGTGATGTGCTAAGCGCGCGTGCACTGGCGCCGCTTACGCAATTGATGACTTACGCGGCGCCGTGGTATCAGAAAAATCCTGATATGGTGGCACTTTGGCCGAAGGGTGTGCGGGTACAAAGTGAGCTTGCCAGCAGCCAAAAAAGCTGGCATTTTGACTTCACGCTTTATCCAAGCAAACATGCGACCGGGCAAGAGGTTGAAGGTTGGATTGTGGCACTAAAAAACCTTCGTGCGCATTGATTAAACATATGTTTTAAAAAGGAAAACATGGCACGTAACCCGAACTGTCATATTATTGCGGTGGCCAACCAGAAGGGTGGCGTGGGCAAGACCACGACCGCGATTAATCTGGCCACGGCCTTTGCCGCAACGGGCAAGCAAACCTTGCTGATTGATGCCGACCCGCAAGGCAATGCCAGCACCGGGTTGGGTGTGGATGCCCCGACGCGAAAGGCAAAGAATCTCTATCGGCTGCTGGGTGAAAAAAGTCGGCTGGCCGGCAGTGTGTGTGATACGCTGGTGCCGGGGTTGAAGATTGTGCCTTCGGTGGTGGATCTTTCGGCGGCCGATGTGGAGCTTGCGACCGTGCCGGACCGGGAATATGTGCTGAAAGATCAGCTCAATGACAGCGAGGAATATTTTGATTTTATTCTGATCGACTGCCCGCCTTCTTTGGGGTTGCTGACGATTAATGCGCTGGCGGCCTCGACCTCGATTCTGGTGCCGATGCAGTGTGAGTTTTATGCGCTAGAAGGGCTTTCGCATTTGCTCCATACGGTAGAGCGGATTCAGCAGAACATCAATCCGGACCTGGATATTCTGGGTGTGTTGCTGACCATGGTAGACCGAAGGAGCCGCTTGACGCGGGAGGTGGCAGACGACGTGCGGGCGCATTTAAAGGACCGGGTGTTTGCAAGTGAAATTCCGCGTAATGTGCGTCTTTCAGAAGCCCCTTCCCATGGGAAGCCGGCTATAGTATATGATTTCCGTTGTGCAGGTTCGCTGGCTTATTTGAATCTGGCCAAGGAGATTTTGCAACGTTTGCGTCAGCAAACCAATTAAAGCAGAGTAGTAGCTATGGCAAAAGCATCATCAAGTAG
>JANQHP010000140.1 GCA_028282625.1 Rickettsiales bacterium
TAGTCGTGCGTACCGCACTCCGAGGAGGTACCCATGCACCGCCTAATATCCCCTCTCCCCCGCGGGGGAGAGGGTTAGGGCCTGCCCTCCGAAGCTTTAGCGTAGGAGGGAGAGGGGGCGCATTTAAAAAACGTCATCCCACGGCTCCGACCGCGGGATCCAGAAGCAAAACATTGGATCCTATCATGCTAGATCCCGCGATCAAGTAGCGGGATGACAGAACACCGCACACTTGCAACGCCACGCCCCCTCACACCGAACGCAGCGCATAAAGCGCCACGGCGGCTGCAGCTGAAACATTTAGGCTTTCCACCTCACGCGCCATCGGCAAACGCACCAGCAGATCGCACAGCTCCCGCGTCCGCGTGCGCAGCCCCTTGCCTTCTGCGCCCATCACCAGGCCCACTTTGTCATAAGAAGGTGCCTCATCCAACTTCATCTCTACATGACCATCCATACCAACCAGCCAGTAGCCCTGCTTCTGCATCGCGCCCATCGCCTGCGCCAAATTCTTCACCACACAAAGCGGCACATGCTCCAGCACACCACTGGCCGCCTTGGCCAGCGCCTGCGTTTCACCCGGCGCGCCATGCGCAGGCAGCACCACTCCACCCGCACCAAACGCACCGGCCGAGCGAAGAATCGCTCCGATATTCTGCGGATCGCTCACCTGGTCCAGCAGCACCAGATGCCTGCCCCCCTCGCATAGCTGCTTAAGGCTTGGTTGCGGCAAGGGCTGCACCAAAAGCGCCATGCCTTGATGCGGTGTGTCGCCTGCTACATGCTGGTCGATCTGTTCTGCCCTCACCACCTCCACCGCACATGTATCAAGCCGTGTTTTGACGCCCTCCTCCTGCGCCAACTTTGCGTGCGCCGCCTCGGTGGTCAGCACTTTCAGGCAGGTGCGCTTTGGATTTATGAGGGCTGCCACCACCGCATGCCGCCCCACCATCCAATAGGCCGCACCTTCCTTGACCTTGGCCGATGGAGGTGAAGCACGACGACGAGAAGAACGAGAAGACACCGGAGCCAATCCCCAATAGAGTAGTGGAAAAATCGTTGCAGCAATAGTATAAGCACATGCAATCAAATCCTACTACTTTATCCTAACCGCACCCCTTCACCCTGTGAACCGCGTGCCAGAGCCCTTTTTATGCTTGCCACCTCCTCCGCACCGCTGCTTGGCATCACCTGGTTCATTGGGGTACACCTGATTTCCTCGCACCTCAACGTCATCGCGCGGCTGCTGAGCGAATCTTTTCACCCCACCCAACTGGTGGTGTTCTACCATTTGGGTGCCCTTCCCTGGGTGCTCTGGTGGAACCGCTCTTGCGGCAAGAAAATCCTCCATACCACCCAGCATAAGCTACACCTGATCCGCGCCGTGCTTGAATGCGCGGGGTTCATCCTTACCCTTACCGCACTCACCCTTTTGCCTTTGCCCGTCCATGGCGCGCTGATTCTTGTGACTCCCATTGTGGCGGTTTTCATGGCCACCTTCCTGCTCAAAGAGCACCTCACCCGCTATACCATCCTGGCGCTTGGAGGCGGGCTCGTAGGCGCCATGCTCCTTGCCATACCAGGCGGGCAGGACCTAGCCCAAACCGAGCTGCTTGGCATCGGGCTTATGCTTGGGGCCTCGCTCTGTTTTGGCACCTGCGCCTGCTTGATCCGTAAGCTTGCAAGCCATGACGCCCCTTCTGTGATCGTCTTCTACATGGTGTGCTTCACCGGGCTATTTGCCATCCCCTTTGCCGTCCCCTTCTGGCGTTGGCCAAGCGGCGACTATTGGGCGATCATTTTTGTGCTTGGCCTCATGGTTTATGCCTTACAATTTGCGGTCACCAAAGCGCTCTCCTATGCCACAGTCGGCACGCTGGCACCCTTTATGTTTGTCTCACCGCTTGCTGCCAGCCTCCTTGGGTGGCTGGTCTTTGATGAAACATTGGACCTTAGCACCGCCATCGGAGCACTTGTCATTTTCCTCAGCGCCGTTTATGCAGTAAGGCACGCGCTTCAACCTGGCACCACCCATCCATGAACTCTTCCCCCCCTCCTGTTGCCCTCTTAAGACCATCCTTCTGGCGTGACGCCTTGTTCCTACGCGCATTATACGCACGCTCGCTCTATCGCGCGCTTCAAACCAGCGGCAAAGGATGGGGCATCACCTACCTCATGCTGCTAATCGCCATCGCCTTGCTGCCTGCCAGCTTCCGTATCAACGACATGGCCGAAAAGCTCCATACCGAACTTCTGGATGAGCAAGGCATGTTGATCCTGCCGGCATCCGTGGAGTCCATGCTCCAGCAAATCCCCACCATGCAGCTGCAAAACGGCACCCTATTCCTGGAGCAAACCGAGCCACTCCTCTTTACACATCCTGAATACAACATCTCGCTTTTAGCGATTGATACCAAGAACCAGCTGCGCCTGCCCAATCCAGACCCCGCCTTGCTCACCTTGCGTAAAGAGGAAATCTGGGTCTGGAACAACACCGAACAGCCGCGCGCCATTTCGCTGGACTATCTTTCCCAGGCGCTCAAACTCACTCCTGAAGAAACGCTGACCATCGACCAGGCGCAAATCACGCTCTGGCTGGAAGAACTTGCCCATAGCCTGCCGGCGGTACCGGTGCTCTTTTATGCATGGCAGTGGGTACAAATCTTCCTCGATCTTTTGCTCCGTATTCTGTTCATGGCCTGGATCGGGCAGTTGATGCTGCCGCTTTATCGTGTGCCAGTCGAACCTTTCTCGGTGATGATGCGCTTTTCGGCCTATGCCAGCACACCGATCGTGCTCAGCCAGGCGATCAGCCTGCTGCTTGGCACCCCGCTTTTTGTGTTTGCCCAACCGGTCTACTTTGTTATGCACGTACTCTATATGATCTTTGCCATCGAATCGATCCGCCCGCGCACGCAAAAAACGTAGCGTCTCTCTCGTCCCGTCATCCCGTGGCCACCGTTATCCCCTCTCCCCATGCACCATCCTTAAATCCCCTCCCCCCTTGAGGGGGGAGGGTTAGGGAGGGGGTGTTCTTTACAAGAAAGGGGCCTTGCCCCCTTAAACCCCCGCCCTCGCATAAGCTCGGCGTCGCTTCGCTCCTAGTTGTGCGACAAGCCGCACTCCGGAAAGCCCTAGGCACCCTCCTGCCCCCTGATTCACAGTAGGTGACAACACCGCCCGACCTGTGCTATAAGCACGACCCGCAACCACAAAACCCAACAAAATCCCATAAAAACCATGCAAGCTTTTACCCATCTGCAAGCCACCGCCGCACCACTGCCGGTCGTCAATGTCGATACCGACATGATCATCCCCAAGCAGTTCTTAAAAACCATCAAGCGGACCGGGCTTGGCAAACATCTATTCGATGAAATGCGCTTCACCCCCGAAGGCGAAGAAATCGAGAGCTTCGTGCTCAATCAGCCCGCCTGGCGTCAGGCCGAAATTCTGGTCGCAGGCGAGAATTTTGGCTGCGGTTCCAGCCGTGAGCACGCACCCTGGGCGCTGCTCGATTTTGGCATCCGCTCGGTCATCGCGCCCAGCTTTGCCGATATTTTTT
Source organism: Rickettsiales bacterium (assembly GCA_028282625.1). Taxonomy (GTDB): domain Bacteria; phylum Pseudomonadota; class Alphaproteobacteria; order Rickettsiales; family UBA8987; genus JANQHP01. Next base: position 3,563 of record JANQHP010000140.1, read on the forward strand.
ACAACAATTGCTTTAAAAACGGCATTCTTCCAGTCGTGCTTCCGCAGGCGCAGATTGATATCCTGATGGCGCAAGCCGAGCAAGCCGGCACGCTCTCCATTGACCTGTCGTCACAGGAAGTGCGCGCAGGCAACCATGTGTTCTCCTTTGAGGTGGACCCGTTCCGCAAACATTGCCTACTCGAAGGTCTGGACGATATCGGCCTGACGCTTGGCCACATCCAATCCATTGATGGGTTTGAAGCAAGCGACAGCCACGAGCGCCCCTGGCTTTATGCCGATCAAAATTAGGTCCTAAGGCAGGCCAAAGGGGGCTTGTGGGGGTGGTATTTAGTCAAATAAATCGTGGAGCGTTATCGTATCTTCCCGCTCGGGGCTGGTGGAAACCAGTGCCATTTGTGCACCGGAAAGCGCCTCAATCCGCCGCACATAAGCCTGCGCGGCCTCCGGCAAATCCTCCATCCGGCGCACCCCTGCGGTGCTCTCTTGCCAACCAGGCATTTCCTCGTAGATCGGCGTCACGTTCGCCTGCATCTCCAAAGAAGCGGGCAAATAATCATATGCCTGCCCTTCATGTTCATACCCCACACACAGCTTGATCGTTTTTAGCCCATCCATCACATCCAGCTTGGTCAGCACCAGATCGGTAATCCCGCTTAGCATGACCGATTGCCTCAGCAACACCGCGTCCAGCCAGCCACAGCGGCGCTTGCGGCCCGTCACCGTCCCAAACTCATGCCCGCGCTCCCCAAGTCGCTGCCCAATGTCATTCTCTTGCTCGGTCGGGAAAGGCCCGCTGCCCACCCGCGTGGTATAGGCCTTCACAATGCCCAGCACACGCGGCGCCACACTGCCTAAGCCAGAGCCCACCATCGCCTGTCCGGCCACCGTATTGGAAGACGTCACAAACGGATAGGTACCCCAGTCGTTATCCAGCAGCACCCCTTGCGCACCTTCAAACAGCAGATGCTTGCCTTCGCTGGAAAAGCGATGCAAATCCCTCCATACCGGGCGAATAAAGGGCTTTAACCGCTCCGCCTGCTCTTTCAGCTTTGTCAGAATCGGCGCCACCTCCAAAGGTACCATCTCCACGCCACGCCGGAGCACGTTGTGATGCGCCACCAGCGCCTCCAACCGCGCCTGCAACACCGCCTCATCCAGCAAGTCGCACATCCGCAGCACGCGCCTGCCCACCTTATCCTCATAGGCCGGCCCGATGCCGCGCCCCGTCGTCCCAATCTTGCCACTGCCGCGCGTGGTCTCAGCCGCCTGATCCAGCGCCGAATGCAGCGGCAGAATCAGCGGTGCGTTCTCGGCGATCATCAAACGCTTAGGCGTAATATCCACACCTTGGGCCTGCACACGGTCCATCTCATCTAAGAGCGCGGTGGGGTCCACCACCACACCATTGCCAATCACCGCCACCTTGCCAGGCCGCACAATGCCCGAAGGCAGCAAGCTCAGCTTATAGATCACGCCATCAATCACCAGCGTATGCCCGGCATTATGCCCGCCCTGAAACCGCACCACCACATCGGCGCGTGCGCTCAAATAATCCACAATCTTGCCTTTGCCCTCATCGCCCCACTGGGCGCCAATCACCGTCACATGCTGTGCCATCAACTATGCCTCACATTCAAATACCGCAGGCGTTCATAGCGCACACCGAAGAGGGAAGCAAGGAGACTTGTGCCCCACACAAAAAACGATTACGATCCTCCTATGTCTGTCTCTCAACGTTTTTGCCTCTATGGCTTGCCTCTTCTGCTGGCCCTATTATGCTATGCTCCACTAGCCTATGCCGAAGCAGCGATGAAACAAGAAGACTACCAAGAAGCGATCGAGAACCTCACTCCCATGCAGCAGCATGTGATCCTGGGCAGTGGCACCGAGCCAGCCTTTGATAACCAATACTGGAACCACAAGGAGCCCGGCATTTACGTCGATGCCGTTTCCGGCGAGCCGCTCTTTTCCTCCACCGATAAGTTTGATTCCGGCACCGGATGGCCCAGCTTCACAAGGCCAATTGACGAGCACGAAATCACCGAAAAAAGCGACACCAGCCACGGCATGGTCCGCACTGAAGTGCGCTCCACCAAGGCCGATGCGCATCTGGGTCATGTGTTTCATGACGGCCCGAAGGAACAAGGCGGGCTGCGCTATTGCATCAACAGCGCCTCGCTTCGATTTGTCCACCAAAACGATTTGGAGCAAGAAGGCTACGGGCAGTATCTTTCCCTGTTTGATGAGGCCGAAAACCAACCCACCGCCACGCAGCAAACCCTGGCCCGCGCCCCCCTGGCCCGCGCCCCCCTGGCCCGCGCGATTGTCGCCGGTGGATGCTTCTGGGGTTTGGAAGATTTATTCAAAAAACTACCTGGCGTCGTTAAAACCGAAGTGGGCTATGCTGGCGGGCACAGCAAGGAACCTTCCTACCAAACGGTCAGCAGCGGGCTTTCCGGCCACGCCGAGAGCGTGGAAATTCACTATGACCCTGCCGTGCTTTCCTACGAAAAGCTGCTCAAATATTTCTTCCGCATCCACGACCCGACCACCTTAAACCGCCAGGGCAACGATATCGGCACGCAATACCGCTCCGCCATTTTCACGCTCGATGCCGAGCAGCACAACATCGCCTTTAACGTACTGGAACAGGCGGACCGCTCCGGCGTGTTCAAGGCACCCGTTACCACCGAAATCGTCCATTCCGGCGCGTTTTACCCGGCGGAAAGCTACCACCAGGATTACCTGGATAAAAACCCGGGCGGCTATAGCTGCCACTTCCTCCGCCCGGAGTGGGAGTTTTAAGCCGCTCCCTTTAACCGCGCAAAACGTCATTTGTGACAAAACGCGTAGCCTCTTGACGCGCACCCTGCCATAGTGCATGGTATCAACACTTTACTATTTTTATCCAAAAGGAGCGTGTCTCATGACAAAGAACAAAACTTCACGCCAGGGCGGCTTTACCCTGATTGAAATGTCGGTGGTGCTGATCATCATCGGTCTGATTGTAGTTGGCGTATTGCAAGGCCAGGTGCTGATCGATAATGCCCGCGTACGTGCCACCGTCCAGCAGCTGCAAGAATTTGATACCGCGGCCAACGCGTTCCAGGAAAAATTCAACTGCATTCCTGGTGACTGCAACAAAACCACGACCTTTGAAATTGCACCGCCAAGTATTGCAAACCAACTGGTTGCAGCCACACATGATGGCAATGGCAATGGCCTAATTGAAGGCAATCGCACAGGGGATACGGATCAGAGCAAGAACGATGCCTTTGACGAGGAAAACAAAATGTTCTGGATCAATCTTTCCGGTGCCAAATTGGTGGGTGGCTCCTTTACCGATCTTGATGCAACCAATGCCACAGGCGCTGCGCCTAAAACCCATTTCCCTGAAAGTAAATTACGGCGCGACGGTATGGGGGTCTTTACGCTCAATGGTCGGAACCATTATGCGGTCGGCTTAAGCAATGGCTTTGACTGGGGGCCGGGTGCGGCACCAAGCCAAGCTTCCGGTATTGATGTCAAAATGGACGACGGCAAGCCGAATACCGGTGTGGTACTCGCCATTGGTCGCCCAAGCCCTACCATTGCTGAAGTGGGACGGTTTATTGATGAAGGTAATCTCGACAATGACGATCTCGAGCTTATCACCAACGCCAATGTTGGCCCAACCGGTGACTGTCTGATTGGCATTGATGCCGACAACAGTGGCGACAACGAAGACTACGAGTACAACCTCACCAACGACGACAATGTGTGCCCCATTCGGGTGCAGGCATCCTTCTAAGCGGTGAGGGGAGCAAAAGCACGGCGGGCACCTTAAAAACCCCAGCCGCGCTTTAACTCCCAACTCGTGTTGCTCCATACCCCCCATGCTTTTAAAGCATGGGGGGTATTTTTTTGAGGGCGGGCTAAATCCTCTCGTCATCTCGTGACATCTAGTCTAATCCCCTCCCCCTTTAAGGGGAGAGGGCTAGGGCCTGCCCTCCGTAGCTTTAGCGTAGGAGGGAGGGGGTGTTTCTCTTTATAAGAAAAGGGGTCCTAACCCCCTTTAGATCCCCCGCCGGCACATATACGCCGCGTCGCGTTGCTCTTAAGGAGCAGGTTACACCTGCTCCGGGGAGGTGCCCATGCCACCGTCTTTCCCGCGGCCTGTCCTCCGTAGCTTTAGTGTAGGGGGAAGGCGGGAATCCAGACCACCACCTCTTTACACTTTGCCCCCTGGATACCGTGGTCTTTAGTCGCGCCGCAGCAGTCCGTTCACCTTTGGTGACGGACGTGCGGAGGCGGATGGGCCACGGTATGACGGAGCACGGAACCCGGAACACGGAACACGTACAACCTGTAACTTGAAACCCCACTCCACTCTAACTACTAACATCTCCTTAATAAACCTTGACAGAGAGAGAGTAATTTGCTAGAATCATAATGTTTTTCGAATAGTGAGGCTTGCCCAAGGCTTGCCTTCATTTTGTCGCGTGGCGGCACCCAACCGGTCATCGCCACTGAAATCGTTCACTTCCCAAGGTCCCCATGTGCGGACAAAAAGCACATCTTAAGGTGAAAAAAATGAGAAGATTGTTCGTGATACTGCTGGTTGTGGTTGTGTTTGTGTGTTTGCTTGCTTTCAAATTCTGGTATTCCCCTGCGGATCCCTTTAGCTGTGAGAACAAGCTGAAAATCCAAAAATCGCTGATTGAAAACGCGAAAAAAGAAATTTTGCAAATGCACGATGAGATCGGCCAAACACGCCGCGATGGAAACATCTTGGCTCTCCAGCTTCTCCATGAACGGGAGTGGAACATCCTGACGAAGAATCAAGACCTGGAGCCTTTAGAAGTCAATAGGATTTACACCACCTTTAACCTGGAAACAGAAGAGCTCAAAGTTGAACTCTTCAAAGAGGGCAAAAAGCTCCCACAGAAGATGTTTATCTTCATTCACCCCAACAATGGGTTTGCCTTCGTCCGATTTTCTGAACAGTGGACGGAGATAAACCTCGCAGCGGGACCCAATGAAGCTCACATCTACGTCAAAGAGGGGGAGGACAGGGTCAAAATCTTGTTCAGCAGCTTTGATGGGGGAAATCATTGGCTCTTAGTCGAGGAAATCCCCTGCCACAGCAGGGGGTGAGTTACACCGGCGGAGGTCAGGTATGTTTCTATGCACCACGCATAGCAACATGCCCGGCCGCCGCCGGTTTTTTTTGTGCCAGGCAACAGAAAACGCTTTACGCGCACCGCGCACTTTTGGTCACAACATCTAACGTTTCAGCCAACGACTGCCGGGCTTCTCGGCCGGTGTGTCCTGCAAATGTGCGGGCACCGCGTCGGCGGCAAACGTCGCCACTTCAAGTTTCGCCAGCGCGATGAGCGGGATATCACCTACCGGGTCCTGCTGACCGCTGCGGTTGATCAAGCAGGCTTCCGCCACGATCTTAGCGCCCGCTTCCTCCAGGCACGCCACCGCTTCCAGCGACGATTTCCCCGTCGTCACCACATCTTCCACCAGCAGCACCCGCGCGCCCGGCTTAAGCGCAAACCCACGCCGCAGCGCAAAAGCGCCCTCGCTCCGCTCACAAAACATCGCCTGCTTGCCCAGCTGGCGTCCCATTTCATAGCCCACCACCACGCCGCCCATCGCAGGCGACACCACCACGTCCAGCTGTGCGAGCGCCTCTTTGCCAAGGGTGGCCTCAAGCTTTTTTGCCAAGGCACCGCAAAGCTTTTCTGCCCGCGCAGGATCCATCAAGGCCCGCGCACACTGAATATAGGTATCGCTATGCAACCCGGAAGAAAGAATAAAATGCCCGTGTAGCAAGGCTTCTGCGGCTCGAAACTCCTC
>JANQHP010000159.1 GCA_028282625.1 Rickettsiales bacterium
TGATAGGTGTGTTGCTCTTCCTGCAAGGCATGGCAGAAAGCTTGTACCCAAGCAGGCTCCATGCAGGCAGCAGGCAAGGTGGCGCCTAGCGTATAACCATAGGGCACCGCACCCATCGCCGCGCAATCAGAGAGGTTCACACGCAGTAGCTTGCGTGCGATATCTTCTGGCGCCGTGTTGGGCAGGAAGTGCACGTTTTCTACGATGCTATCTTGCGTGATGATCCAGGCGTGTTCTTGCTGTGGTCCGAGAGTGGGAAGGATGGCCGCATCGTCTTCTAGGTTTCCTGCGGCGCGATCTGTGGCAAGGGGCCTTAGATAGTGGTGAATCAGGCGGTGTTCGTCCATAAGCTATTAACAGTGCGTATAACGTGTGGTAAGATGAGAGGGTGCAACCTAAAATTTTGAGGTGGGTTATGTCGAATGCCACAAGCTATGATAGCATTTTTCAACAGCTTCGCGCCGATTTTCTAGACGAAGCCGAAGATAATCTCAACGATATTCAGATACAGCTGGAAGTGCTGCGTGCACCAGATGGTAACAAGGAAGAGGCCTTGCGTTCCATTCAGCGTGCGGCGCATAGCGTGAAAGGTGGGGCCGGTGTGGCCGATTTTCCGCTGGTGGGGATGATTATGCACCGGCTGGAGGATTATTTAAGCGAGCTGGATGAAGTGCAGGTGGCGCATGTGGACGCGATTGAAGTCTTTTTGCGTGAGGCCGGGCAATATGCTTCACCGGATGTGGATCAGCATGCGATTCGAAGCTCGGAATTGGTGCGACGCCTTCCTTCGCATACGCAGGCAAGGGTGGAAGCAGAAGGTGACGTAAAGCCTACCATGGAGGTGATGCTGGTGATACGTGACCGGATATCGGGTCGGCTGTTTCAGCGTGAGCTCAACGGGCTTGGGCTTCGAACGCATTGTGTGCGGCGCAGTTTTGAGGCTTTGGAAGTGGCGGTGCGCACGCATCCCGATATTATTATGCTCTCGGGCGTGATGGATGTGTTAAGCGGCGTGGATATGGCACGTGCGCTACAGAGTATGAAGGCAACCGAGGCCATTCCGCTTTGTATGCTCACCAGTTTTGAACGCGACCATCATGAGCTGGAAGGTCTGCCGGAGTCGGTGCGTCTGATTCGCAAGAACCATTTTAAGGAAGATTTGCATGACGCGTTAGCCTCGCTGAACATGGTCAAAGGCGCTTCGGTTTAGGCAGGGCTTTCCTACTTTTCTTGCCCTTTTGTGTTTTTTGTTGTAGGTCCATGCGTGCATAGTAGCAATGGACGCAACAGGAGTGCGATGACAGGGAGCCATAATGTTTTGCTGATTGGTGGCGGTGGGCGCGAACACGCGCTAGCGCAGGTGCTGGCGCAGTCTGAATCGGTACGGCATCTTTATGTGACGCCTGGCAATCCGGGTATGCGGTCACTTGTGACATCGATGCCTGTGGTGGATATAAGCGACCATGCGGCACTGGTTTCTTGGTGTAAGGACCACGCGATTGATTTGGTGGTGGTGGGTCCGGAGGCACCGCTGGTTGAGGGTGTGGCGGATGCACTACGTGCGGCAGATATCGCGGTGTTTGGTCCGAACAAGGATGCTGCGGCCGTGGAAGGTTCCAAGCGCTTTATGAAAGATTTGGCGACGCGTGCGGGCGTGCCAACAGCCAAGTGGCAAAGCTTTACCGATCAGGCAGAAGCCGAGGCGTATATTACAAAGCAAGGCGCGCCGATTGTGGTCAAGACCGATGGTTTGGCGGCGGGTAAGGGTGTGACGGTAGCGCAGACCGAAGAAGAGGCGCTGGTTGCGGTACGCGAGCTTTTTTCCGGCAAGTTTGGTGAAGCAGGGCACCGTGTAGTGATTGAGGAATTTTTAGAAGGAGAAGAGCTCAGTTTCTTTGCGCTGTGTGACGGCGAGCATGCGGTGGCGTTTGGTTCGGCGCAAGACCATAAGGCGGTGGGCGAAGGCGATACTGGGCCCAATACCGGCGGTATGGGGACGTATGCGCCTGCGCCGCTGATGGACGCGGCGCTTGAGCAGCGGGTGATGGAGGAGATTATTGCTCCCACGCTTGCGTTACTCAAAGAAGATGGCATGCCTTATTGCGGAGTGCTTTTTGCGGGGTTGATGGTGGATGCCAAGGGCAATCCGCGGCTGATTGAGTTTAATATTCGCTTTGGCGACCCGGAAGCACAGGTGCTTTTGCCACAAGTGGAAGGTGATTTTGCGGTGATAGTACATGCGGCAGCCACAGGCCAGTTGGATCAGGTGCCTGCTGTGACACTTTCCGGTACGCCGACCGTGTGTGTGGTGCTGGCGGCAAAGGGATATCCTGGTGCGGTGGAGAAAGGAAGCGTGATCTATGGATTGGACCGCGTGCGTGCGATGGAGCATGTGCGGCTTTACCATGCGGGTACGGCAGAAAATGCGGGAGGGCAGCTGGTGGCAAATGGTGGCCGGGTGCTTGGGGTGGTGGCGCAAGGCAACAGCATTACCGATGCGAAGGCCAGGGCTTACCGCGCGGTGGATGCGATCGAGTGGCCGGAAGGTTTTTGCCGACGTGACATTGGATGGCGCGCGGTGGAGCGTGAAAAAACGTTGCTTGCTTCATAAGGTATTTCATGTGTTAGGAGTTTAAAATGTCCCTACGTTTTGTTGTTTTTTGTATTGTGATGATTGTTGCGCTGCTTGGGCTGAACTTTTTGTTTCCCCCTAAGCAGGCCTCAAATAGTGGGGTGGTTGGTACAGCTCCGCCTCAGGGGCAGGCGGCCATTGGTGGGCCTTTTGTGTTGACCAGTCACCGTGGTGAAAGGGTGGATTCGGCTCAGTTTAAAGGCAAGTGGATGCTGGTCTATTTTGGTTTTTCGAACTGTCCGGCGATCTGCCCGACCGATCTTGCGAACATGAGTGCTGTGTTAAGTGAGCTGAACGAGGAAGAGCTTGCGCAGGTGGCACCGATTTTTATTACCATTGATCCGGAGCGGGATAGTGTGGAAGCGTTGGCTACTTATATGGAGAATTTTCATCCCGCGATTGTGGCGCTAACGGGTACGGTAGAGGAAATTGACGTGGCCAAGTCGGCTTACCGTATTTATGCACGCAAGGTAGAAAACGAGATGATGG
>JANQHP010000190.1 GCA_028282625.1 Rickettsiales bacterium
CGGCCCTACGCTGGCAGTCTGCCCGTGTGCCCTTTGCCGCGCGTCACCGCCTGACGCAACACAGCGCACCCGCCTGGTGCTTGCTTCCCACGCCACGCCACCCGGCCGCTTCACGTGACTTGCGTCGCCTGGCTCCTTCACGTAAGATAACGGCAGAACCCTAGCACAAAGGAGCAGCCATGGCCCAACATATTGCTGTTATTTTATCTGGATGCGGTCACTTTGATGGCGCAGAAATTCGTGAGTCCGTACTAACATTGCTGGCCCTTTCCAAGGCGGGCGCCAACGTACAGATCGCCGCGCCCGACATCATGCAGCGTGAGGTTATCAACCACCAGACCGGCGAAGTCAGCGCAGAGGAAACGCGCAACGTGCTCGCCGAATCCGCGCGCATTGCACGGGGCGATATTGTGGATTTAGACACGCTTCGCGCCGAGGATTTTGATGCGCTCATCTTGCCTGGAGGGTTTGGAGCCGCCAAGCAGCTTTCCGACCTCGCACTGGGCAAAGAAACACTCTCCATCCTGCCTGAGCTTGCTCGTTTGCTCCAGACGTTTCACCGTCAAAACAAGCCGATTGGCGCCATCTGCATTGCGCCCGCACTGCTCGCCGCAGCGCTTGAAACCACCTCTCCGCCAACCCTCACCCTTGGCACCGGCAATGGGGAAATGCTTGAGAAAATCGGGGCCAAGGCGCAGGATGCCTCCGCCAAAGAGATCGTGATCGACCAGGCCAACAAGCTGGTCAGCACTCCGGCCTACATGCTGGATGCCCCGCTGCACCATATCGCCGAAGGTGTGGAGCAGCTGGTCCACACAGTACTTTCCATGGCCGCCAAACAGCAAGAAGCGGCCTGAGCCATGCCGTCTTCCTATACCCCGGACCAGCGCGTGATCCTTGGTGCGTTGCGCGCAGAAAAGGCCACAAGCCGCCAAAGTGCTACCAGCCTGCAGGGCCTCATTTCGCGCTGTCTTGCCGCTGGAATGCACAACCCCGAAGCGCTGGAAGAGGCACTTTCTGACCTGATCGACCGTGACGTGGTGCAGGTGGATGAGAGCAAACAGGATCTAGGGTTGCTCTGGCTCAAATAGCGAACCGTGTCTAGGCACGCTTGCTTTATTCTTGGCGCGCGCCGCGCCGGTCTTTTTCCATCCGGTAGCGCAGTTTTTGCAGCGCCAAGCGCTCCATCTCGTTTTGAGGCAAGCGTGCCGGCACGGTGAGGCACACCTCTTTTTTGGTCCTCACGTCAATCGCACTCACCTTAACTTGTGGCCCCATCGCCACAAATTCAAAAATCACCTCTCGCACGCAAAAACCTTTCTTCCAACCGACCAATCCCTTATATATCGCTTTTCTACCGCTGTTTCAAAAAGAAGATATACCATGGTCTGTGCTGAAATTTTTCGTGCCTATGATATTCGCGGCATTGTGGGAAAAACCCTGCATGAAAACGACATGCGCTCCATTGGCCGGGCCCTGGCGCAGCACATCGGGCGCGTGCAAAAGGTGGCTGCGCCGCGCGTGGCGGTAGCGCGCGATGGCAGGCTCAGCTCCCCGGCGCTGGAAAAAGCCCTGGTCCAAGGTCTGCAGGAAGGCGGCGCCATCCCCCATCTCGTTGGGCTTGGCCCCACCCCCATGCTCTATTTCGCCGTGCACCACCTGGCCCTTGATGGTGGCGCGATGATCACCGGTTCGCATAACCCGCCCGACTATAACGGGATCAAAATGCTGTGCGGCACCCACGCCCTGTTTGGTCCGGATATCACCGCACTCTACGATGTTATCGCTTCCGACGAGCACGCAACGCTTGCGCAGAACGCCGCGCCACACGAAGCGGTGATCCATCCGATCGAGGAGGAGTATGTCGCCTCGCTTCACACAGCACTAACTCCGGAGGCGCGTCAGCTTGCCACCGTATGGGATACCGGGCACGGCGCCGGTGGCGAGGTTGCCAAGAAGCTGGCCGCCTTTATGGAAGCCCCCTCCTCCACCCTTTTTAGCACCATTGATGGCCATTTTCCTGCCCATCATCCCGACCCAAGCAAAGCAGAGAATCTTGATGATTTGCAGCAAGCCGTCCAAAAGCAGGAAGCCGCCCTTGGCCTGGCCTTTGATGGCGACGCCGACCGGCTTGGCGTGGTCGACCATGCCGGCAACATTGTGCCTGCCGACCAATTGCTGATGCTTTATGCCAGCGCCCTGCTTGAAACCCATCCAGGCGCACGCATCCTGGCCGATGTCAAAACCAGCCAATGCGTGTTTGACCATATTCAGGCCCATGGCGGTGTCCCTGAAATGACCCGAACGGGCCATTCTCTGATCAAGGCGCGCATGCGCGCGTGCGGCGCACTTTTGGCCGGTGAGGCAAGCGGCCATGTCTTTTTTGCCGATACCCACCCAGGCTATGACGATGGATTTTATGCCGCCATTCGCCTGCTCAACCTGGTCGCCGCCTCAGGCCGCACCCTGGCGGAACTGGTGGCCGCTCTTCCCAAAGCCTTTACGTCCCAGGAATGGCATATTGCGATAGAAGAGAGCCAAAAAGCACCGGCGATCCAAGCGCTTAGTAGCATTCTTGAGCAGGAAGGCGCCACCGTGAACCGCTTAGATGGCCTTCGCGTGCAGCGTCCGCATGGCTGGTGGCTGCTCCGTGCTTCCAACACGCAGGCCGCCCTCATTGGGCGCTGTGAAGGCGCCACAGAGCAAGCCGCAACACAACTGGAGCAGGAGTGCGCCCACTACCTGCAACAGGTCGGGCTTTCCCTCTATTAGACCAAAAATCCTTTCTTTTTTCGACCACGCAGTATATCTACCTAGGGTAGAAAAATCGCTGGACGGACGGGTATGTTTGGTGATAACTTAAACTCATAGTTGTATTTTCTATCTGTTGTTTCGGGTAAGAAAGGGGATTTTATGCCGCACCACATCCTTGTGGTAGATAACGACCCACTTCAATGTCGTTCCTTGCAGATTACACTCTCTAACGTTCCGGGTTACCATGTTTCCACCGCGCTGGGTGGGCAGGAAGCGATTGACCTCCTGCTTTCCGATCAGGGCGACGATATCGACTTGATGGTGCTCGACCTTTCCATGCCACGCGTGGGTGGGATGGATGTGTTGCGTACCATTCGCCCGGAAAGGCCCGAA
>JANQHP010000006.1 GCA_028282625.1 Rickettsiales bacterium
GCCTTCATCGGTCCTTCCTTGTGGTGGCCTCCGTTATCCGTACTGCGACACCGTGTGCTTGTAAATAGTTTTTTACCTCGGCGATGCGGTAGGTGCCAAAGTGAAAAATGGAAGCGGCCAGCAAACCGTGCGCGTGGCCTTCCTTCACGCCTTCTTGGAAATGTTCCAGCGTGCCGACGCCGCCAGAGGCCACCACGGGGATGGGCACGGCATCGGCCACGGCGCGGGTGAGTGCGTTGTCAAAGCCTTGCTTGGTGCCATCGCGGTCCATGGAGGTGAGCAGCAGTTCGCCTGCGCCGAGTGTGGCCATCTTTTTCGCCCAGCTTATGGCCTCCACGCCGGTGGGCGTTCTGCCGCCATGGGTGAAGAGCTCAAAGCGATCGGTGTCATCCTCCGTTGGGACTCTTTTGGCATCCATGGCTACGACGATACATTGGGTGCCAAACATTGTGGCGGCTTCGGCCACTAGTTCCGGACGGTGGATGGCCGCCGTGTTGATGGCGACTTTATCCGCTCCGGCGCGCAACAGGGCGCGGATATCCTCGCAGGTGCGTACCCCGCCGCCCACGGTCAGCGGCATAAAACATTGTTCGGCGACCGAACTCACGACCTGCAACATGGTACTGCGGTTTTCATGGGAGGCGGTGATGTCAAGCAGGCATAATTCGTCGGCGCCTTGCGCGTCATAGATCTTGGCTTGCTCGACCGGGTCGCCCGCATCAATCAGATCCACGAAATTCACGCCCTTGACCACGCGGCCATCTTTGACATCCAAACAGGGAATGATGCGGGTGGTGAGCATGGAAATTCCTTTAGACGAAGCGAGGAAAGGGTTGGGATGGATGGTTCATGCGACCTCCACCACGCGGCCCTGCTCCAGGGTGAGTATGCGGTCTGCCCGGGCAGCCAGCTCCTTGCTGTGGGTAGCAATCAGGATGGCTTGCTGGTGGCGCTTGGCGGTCTCAAAGAGGAGATGTGCGACCGTTTCGGCGGTCTTTGGGTCCAGATTGCCGGTCGGCTCATCGGCCAGCAACACGGCCGGGCGCGTGACCATGGCCCGCGCGATGGCGACCCGTTGCTGTTGGCCACCAGAAAGCGCGCCGGGGCGATGTTGCATGCGATCTTCCAAGCCCATTTCGGCTAAAATGGCCCTGGCATCTTGGGTGGCCTTGGCCGCCGATTTTCCCTGCAAACGAAGGGGCATGGCCACGTTTTCTTCTGCGGAAAAGCCTGCCAGCAAGTAATGGTATTGGTAGACAAAGCCAATATGGTGGCGTCGCAGGGCGGTGCGGAGTGCTTCCTTGCCGCCGGTGGCATCCTGGCCGCGTATGTGGATGTGGCCGCTATCGGCCGGCGCGAGCAGGCCTGCGATATGCAGCAGCGTGGATTTGCCGCAGCCGCTTTCTCCTACCAGTGCCACGCATTGGCCGGGTGCGATGGTGAGGCAGGCATCTTCGAGCACGTGGACCACCTGCCCGCCTTGGACAAAGCGCTTGGCGATATGTTGCAGCGCGAGCGCAGGCGGTGTGACGGCGCTTGAAGGTGAAGGTGTGGAGGAATGTTCAGCCATGGCGCAGTCCTTCTAGCGGTGGCAAGGAGGCGGCTTTCCAGGCGGGATAGAGGGTGGCCAGGAAGGAAAGCCCGAGCGCCATGAAGGCGATCAGCCACACATCTTCGCCGTGCATCTCGACGGGCAGGGTCGAAAGAAAATAGATCTCGGCGGAAAAAAGCTCGACGCCGCTTAAATGTTCCAGCCACTGCCGGATCGCTTCGATATTGGCGGCAAACGACACCCCAAGCAACACACCAAGCAAGGTGCCCACCACCCCGATCAGGCTGCCCGCCCACATGAAGATGCGTAGCAGCATGCCGCGCGTGGCGCCGATCGTGCGCAGAATCGCGATCTCCTGGCGCTTGTCGTTGACCAGCATCACCATGCCCGCAATGATATTAAACGCGGCGACCAGGATAATCAGCGTGAGAATCAGGAACATGACGTTGCGCTCAACGGTGAGCGCGTCAAAAAAGCTCGCATTGCGCTGCTTCCAATCCGTGATGGCATAACGCGGACCCAGGGAGGTAAAGAGCGCGGGGAAGACGGCGTGCAAGGCTTCCGGGTCGTGCAGCATCAGCTCGATGGCCGAGGCCTGCCCTTTCATCTGGAAATAACGCTGGCCGGCTTCAAAGGGCAGGAACACAAAGCTGCTGTCATACTCAAACATGCCCACATCGAAAATGGCCTGCACGGGGTAGTCTTTGACGCGTGGCAGATGACCAATCATGGTGGTCTGCACCGAAGGCGCGATCAGGCGCAGCGTATCGCCCGGACCCACGCCAAACGCGCGCGCCATGCGCACGCCGATCACGAGGCCCGGCTCACCGGAGGCGGGAGGATCCAGGCTGCCGGCTACCAAATTGGAGGCAATGAGCTGCCGCGCGGCAAGGGCCTGAAAATCGATGCCGTGCACCACCGCGCCGCTATGCTGCTCTCCGCGACTGATCAGCGCCTGGCCATAGATCAGGGGTGTGGCCGATGCCACCTCCGGTAGTTGTGCAAGTGCCTGCGATCGTGAGCTGTAATCCACCAACGCGTCGCCGCGATATTGCACCGACACATGCGCATGAATTCCGAGGATACGCTCTAAAAGCTGCGTATGAAACCCGTTCATGACCGCCATCACCACCAGCAGGGTCGCGACCCCTAACATAATGCCCAGAAAGGAAAAAACCGACACAACGGAGATAAAACCTTCCGCACGGCGGGCACGCAAATAACGCAACGCCATCATCCATTCCAGCCGCAGACAAGACAAGTATCGCATAGGTTGTGGTTATAGCTCTAAATTTATCAATTTATGGTTGTTATTTGATCAAAAAAACGCATAATGTGTTCCGGTGGAGCAAAATATTTTGCGCATGATACATCCTGTACATAGCACAGCGTGCCACCTCTTCATACGTAAAGCGATTTTTTTCCCTCCGCAAGTAAAGATATAAAAGAGATTGCTGATGCCCAAACGCTTCCATTTTCCTTCCCAGACTTCCAAGCAGCTCCCTGCTCCGGTGCACGCTTTTATGCTGCATTCTATCCAGGATGGACCTCTGGCAGGTGAAGCACTGCAGGACGATGACCATGTGCGACGGATTATGGAGGCCGCGGCGGAATATGTGGACGCCGTCCTGGAATTTGAGGGCAAGGATACGCTCCGTCATGGGGAGGCCTTTCGTAATATTACCTCGCTGCTGCACTGGGCGCTGGTCTATGCGATGTGCGAATTTTTTCCCGATGAGGTGATGTTGCAGCATAGCAAACATCTGGTGGAGCATGAAAAGGAGGAGGCTGCCCTCCGCAAGGGTGTGCTGGAGCGGTATTCCCGCGTGAAAGAGCAGTTTTTACACATAGAAAGCCGTTAGAGCTGGCATGCGGAGGTTCAGCCGCCTGCAATGCGCGCCATCAACTCGCCGGTAAAATTTTTCAGCGTCACCACGATATAAGGCAAAAACACAATGGTGGCGACAAAGATCGCAATGATTTTCGGTACAAAGGAAAGGGTCATTTCCTGAATTTGCGTGAGGGCCTGAAACAGGGAAATGATCAAGCCCACAATCAAGGCCACCAGCATAATCGGCAAGGAAACTTGCAGCAGCACAAAAATGGCCTGCTTGCTGACTTCCAGAATTTCCAGCGTTTCCATGGGGCAAGCACGCCGATTAAATCGGCATCTTGATGATATCTTGATAGGCGGAGACCACGCGGTCACGAATGGCGACCAACGTTTGCAGCGCCACCTCGGCCTCGGCAATGGCGGTGGCCAGATCGGTGAGGCCAACCGAGCCATCCAGCGAACCTTGTGCGGCCTGCTCCCCAGCCTGGACCGATTGCACCGTATCTTGCAGGGTGGCCGCGACCATATCCGAAAAACCGGGCGCTCCGGAGGCTTCTGCCACCCCTGGTGTGTGTGCCTTCATGCCGTGGCCCGCGCCGGCAGGAGGAAGAAGGGGGGGGAATGTGACGGTCATAGCGTTATCCGATGTTTAGGCTTTGATGGATCATTTGCAGGGTAAAGGCTCTAGCGCAGCAAATCAAGCGTACGTGTGAGCATGGACCTGGAGGTTTCGATCACGGTGAGGTTTGCCTCGTAGCTTCGCAAGGCCTCTTTTTGGTCCTGCATTTCAATGAAAGTGTTCACGTTGGGCTTGAGCACATAGCCCTCTTCGTCGGCCGCCGGGTGGCCGGGCTTGAAGATTTTGGTGAAGGCCGAAGGGTCTTTGCCAATTTTTTCCACTTCCACTTTTTGAACGCCAAGCTCCTGGTCCATCACGTTTTTAAAGGTGATGGTTTGCCGGCGATAGGGTTCTCCGCCCGGCGCGGTGGGCAGCGTCTGGGAATTGGCAATATTTTGCGCGATCACCTTCAGCCGCTGGCTTTGGGCATAGAGGCCGCTGGCGGCGGTTTGCATGCTGGCATAGATATCGGACATAAGGGGCGTTTGTTATTTTACTTTAAAGTTTACAAGCTAAGCAAGGGCGGCGTGCTAGCCTCCGCCGCGCTCAACGGGCAGTTTCATCAAGCGCAGCATTTTTTGGTAGGTGCCAATGGCCGCTTGGTATTCGTTGGAGGTCTTGTTCATATCAATCAGCTCCTGCTCCAACGAAACGGCATTGCCGTTGGGCTTGATATCGATCAGGTTCTCGCGCTCGCGGGCGGCCATCTTCTGGCCCTCCCCTTTATCCGGGTCGATATGGCGCGCATGGGTGGTATAGAGGCTGGAGGAGGCGGCCACGCGCTTTTTGAAGTCGGCATCTGGAATGGTCTTGGGGATATAGCCGGGCGTATCGATATTGGCCAGATTGGCGGCGGTTTGCGCCTGTTTCTGGCTTAAATGGCCCAGCTTTTGCTGCAATTGGTTCAAGATGGGCGGGGTGCTATCCATGGCGTGCGCCTTGCGTCACATAAAGGGAGTGTTCTTTTTGCATCCTAGCGCAATCCGGCTTAAAAGTCACTTGCTTTTGCCTAGGCGGCGGAAGCATGAAAAAGATGAGGTTCTGCTTGCCTGATCGCCTCAAAATACAGTAGATTTGATGCTGTATAAAAATTTTGCTACCCTCTAAAGGTTCCGCACACACGCTATGATATCCTTTTCTGCTTTGCCACGCCCTGCCCTTGTTCCCGCTCGTTTGGCGCTTTTGATGGTGCTGGTGCTGGTGGCGACCGGGCTTGGCGGGTGTAGCCGGGTGGGGAATATGGTAGATCGCACGGTGGACAGCGTGGCGTTCTGGCGGGAAGACGAGCCGGAGGCGGAGGTTTCGTTAGACGAGGAGGCTTTGCCTGATAGCGTGCTCTATGAGCGTGGACGTGCGGCGATGGATGAGCGGCGCTACCGGGCCGCCATCGGGCATTTTGAAGATTTGGAGAAGCAGCATCCTTTCTCCCCGCTGGCGCACAAGGCGCAGGTGATGGTGGCCTATGCTTATTACAAGGATGTGGAATATGATGATGCGATTTTGGTGATTGACCGGTTTGTGCAAACCCATCCGGGCAATGTCTATGTGCCGTATATGTATTACTTAAAGGCGCTCAGTTTTTACGACCGCATTGCCGATGTGAAGCGCGACCAGGGCATTACGCAGGAGGC
>JANQHP010000041.1 GCA_028282625.1 Rickettsiales bacterium
AGGCCCCTGCTTAAACAAACATCACCCCCTCCCTAACCCTCCCCCCTCAAGGGGGAGGGGATATAAAGAGTGCTGGATCCCGCGATCGAGTCGCAGAATGACGAGAAAAATATACCTTTTTGTAACTTTTGGTAGAAAAAGGTGGCAAAATAGGGTATGCTGCAAAGGTTTCTTATGAAAGCAACGCGTAAACCATCCTCCGCGCTGCTTTAGATCCGGGGGTTTTGCCTCCGTTTTTGGTGGAAGAGGAATTCCACTACATTGATACATGGGCATGAGCGAGATCTCCTCTGCCTTCGTGACGTGTTTTCCCTTACAGTCCGACGCTCTTTGCTTTCAAAGAGGCGTCCACTAAAAGGGATGGAGGGCACCCCTTGCGAAAGCAAGGAGTTTCAGCCTTCTTCGCAAGAAGTGGCAACCATAACATGTCATGATATGCGCCTACGATTGAACGCAACGCTAGATAGGTGCATATTTTTCCCCCGGGCGATACTTCACCCTGCATGTCGTGAGACATGCAGGGTGGCCCGGGGGATTTTTTTATGGGTGCGTGCATGTGCAACGGCTCTTTTTTCGTATTTGTGCCCTTTGAAAAATCCCTCAAAAACACATACCTTGCCTTCTGGTAGAATCTCTTTTACAATATAAAGTTGTTTTAACTTGAGCAGCGCAGGGTGTTGCCACGTGAGTACAGAAAATAAATCCTATGCGACGTTACAATCCCCGCTGATTGAAGCAGCGGTGGGGGGCTATTACAGCTTCCGTGACCTGGAGGCGGCCCGTCGTCGTTTGGACCAACTGCGCAACCATTTTATTGTATCCAAAGAGCAGGAAAACGGCGCGCCAAAAGAGCCCGCCTCCGCGCCTGAAGGTTCGTCGTCTGAGGATACGTCTGAGGCGGATGCTTCTGAAGCGGTAGCCGCAGAAGACGCGCCAACGGAGGAGGTGCCACAAGATGACCCGGCGCCGCCTTGCAGCATGGAAGATGGTGCGGCCCACGAGGAGGGAAGCGGCGAGGTCGCAGAGGGCGAGGCGCTGCCCGCTTCGGTGCGTTTGTGGATCCGGGGTTTTGACTTAAGCGAAGAAGAACGCGAGAAAGGCGGGCGCGGCAATTTTGCTTATATACGCTGCGTGCCCAAAGATGAGGGGAAATATACGCTGCGGGTGGAAAAGGATCCGGTCAGCGTGCGCAAGCATCCCGAGCGTAATCGTCCCAAGCGTTCCCATCCGGATTGGGGCCACCCGCTCATGCGTCCGGTGAAGAACAAAACCATTTTTGATAACATTGATGAGCCGAGGGAAATCTTAGAAAAGCTGCACGAGATTTTCCCCAATGTTTCGATCCCGCTTGGGAACAAGATGTACGTGATTTTGTACAGCAAGACCTATGGGAAAAAGAATCCGACGCGCAAATTTGTGCTGGAGATCAAAATTGCCGACCAGGAAGAGGGCAAGTTTTATATTGAAGCGCGTGAGAACGATTACGAGCGCAAAGGCCCGCCGGTGAAGCGCTCCAAAACGCCGGATGAGGAAGCCAAAGAGGGAAAGGACGGCGACGAAGAGGTGCAGGGATATTTTACCTCGCTGGTTGCACTCAAACGCAAGCCCAAGAAATAAGGCAAGGCCGCTCTTTTTGCTTCCGGCGCCGCATTTGCCCCCAGCGTTGCATTTGCCCGTTGTGTTTGGGGCAGACGGTGATTAGGCTAACGCCGATGCAACAGCGCACATTTTTTCTGCCATGACACTGCCCAAATCTCCCTTTGCCATACCCTTTCCATTGATGCCTGCGCTGGCGGGTGTGGAGATGGCCACGGCCGCTAGCGGGACGAAATATCAGGGGCGAGACGATGTGTGCCTGATGCGCTTTGCGCCTGGCACGCAGGTGGCAGGCGTGCTGACGACCAATAGCTTGCCGGGTGAGCCGGTGCGCTGGGCCCGGCAGATTCTTCCACATGGGCAGGCGGCAGCCCTGTTGGTCAATGCGGGCGTGGCCAATGTGCTGACCGGCAAAGCGGGCATGCAGGCCCAGGCGCAGCTGGTGGCGCAGCTGGCAGGTCGGCTTAAGGTGCCGCGCGAGCATATTTATACCGGGTCCACCGGCGTGATTGGTGAACCGCTTCAGGCGGATGTGGTGGTGGATCATCTAGAAGAGATGGTGGCCGCGCTTGGGACGGGCACATGGGAAGGGGCCGCTACGGCGATTGGTACGACGGATACGTTTGCCAAAGGGGCAACGCAGCAGGTGCAGGTGCATGGCAAGACGATCACGCTATGCGGGATCATCAAGGGGTCGGGGATGATTGCGCCGGATATGGCGACCATGTTGGGCTATGTGGTGACCGACGCTCCGGTACCAGCACCTATCCTGCAACATTGGCTGGATGCTGCGCTGCCGCATAGCTACCACGGCATAACGGTGGATAGTGATACGTCCACCAGCGATATGGTGCTGTGTTTTGCCACCGGGCAGGCGAGTGTGCCTGCGCCAACGGAACCGGAAGACCCTGCATGGCAAGATTTTGCCCGCGCGTTTGCGGTACTGCACCATGATCTGGCGATGCTGGTGCTGCGTGATGGTGAAGGGGTGTCGCGCTTGATCCATGTGCAGATTACGGGGGCCAAGACGGAGCACGCCGCGCGGCGCATGGCGCGCTCGGTGGCGGATTCGCCGCTGGTCAAATGTATGGTCGCAGGCGCAGACCCGAACTGGGGGAGGCTCGCGATGGCGGTCGGCAAAACCGGCGAGGCGGCGGACCGTGACCGGCTTGCAATCCATATTGGTCCGCATCCGGTGGTGATGCGCGGTGAGGTGGTAGAAGGGTATGACGAAGCGCCGGTGGCTTCTTACATGCATGCATCCAAGACGGTGGTGCTCAAGGTGGATGTGGGCGTGGGGGAGGGTGAGGCCCAGATGTGGGGCAACGATCTGACCGAAGCCTATCTTCGGATTAACGTGGATTACCGGTCTTAAAACGCGATGGTGCATCTTTATCTTATGGCGGGCGAGGCCTCGGGCGACAATCTGGGCGCGGGCCTGATGGACGCGGTGGGTGAGGCGGCGGGCGAGCCCTGCCACTATAGCGGTGTGGGTGGCGAGCAGATGCGTGCGCGCGGGCTT